>JBBQNW010000064.1:0-13277 GCA_038330335.1 Burkholderiales bacterium
TTTTTAATTTAAATTAATTACAATTAGTAATATCACAGTTTCATTTCACGAAACTTACCACAGTTTTTTATTTTATTGATATTTCGCTACCCTATTGCCGCCAGATCAATCAAAACCACGCTAAGAATATGGTCAATAAAACTGTCGGACCCGCAGTAAATCTTCTGGCGTATCGACACCGGGCGCAGGACAAGTATCTGTAACGTGTACGGCAATGGCATGTCCATTCCATAACACACGCAATTGTTCCAAGGCTTCGATTTGCTCCAAAGGAGACATTTCCAGCAAGGGATAGCTTTGCAGAAAATCGTTGCGATACGCATACAGACCGATATGCCGCAATGGCGCATATCCTGCCGGCAACTGCTGCCGATTCAATGCGAAAGCATCCCTGTCCCAGGGAATCGTTGCCCTTGAAAAATACATGGCCCGCCCTGCTTTATCAAGCACCACTTTCACCACATTCGGGTTGAACACATCTTGGACATCATGCAAAGGATGCGCCGCCGTTGCCATTGGCACGCGACCATTCACCAGGGCGGCGGTCGCCGCGATTAATTCCGGCGCAATTAATGGCTCATCGCCCTGCACATTGACCACGACTGCGTCAGCGGCCAAGCCCATGGTTGCCGCCACTTCGGCAATACGGTCAGTGCCGGACGGATGGTCAGCGCGCGTCATGCACGCGGGTATGCCGTGTTCCTTGCAGGCCGCGAGAATATCGGCGTGATCAGTGGCAACCATGATCTGACTGGCGCCGGACAATTGCGCGCGCTCTGCGGTGCGCACCACCATCGGCTTACCGCCCAGATCGGCCAGCGGCTTATTTGGCAAGCGACTCGATGACAGGCGGGCTGGAATAATCACGATAAAGCTCATAAGTATCAGCTTTACTTATTTTGCAAAGCCAGATCCGCTGCACTTAAGACACGCGCCTGATCGGCCCACATAATGGGAATATCATCACGGATCGGGTAAGCCATTTTATCGGCACGGCAAATCAACTCTTGTGCCACTTTGTCATACACTAACGGTCCCTTGCATACAGGGCAAACCAAAATATCAAGCAAGCGTGCGTCCATGCGGCTTCTCCAAAATCATATTAAGTAATTGCGTGGCAAAATTTGTTTCAATCTGGGCACTCACCGGGGCGACCCAAATACGGGCATCATTTCGCAGACTGGCGATCTGGCTACATTTTACTGCATCCTTTTCGGTGATCAGGATGATATCGGCATCAACATCACGAAAAGACTGCGCCGAAAACGTATGGTGATCATTCAGCGCCAGCTCATCAAAGTGCAAACCAGCCGCACGCAACATCGCAAAATAGCGCTGCGGATGACCGATACCGGCGGCAGCGGTCATGCGCTGGCCCTTCATCTGTGCCAATGCCATGTGTTGTTCTGGTACGCCCAGACAATAGGCGTCTCCCGGCACTAATTGCATGCGTATCGGAGCTTTACCAATTGCCGCCAGATTCATACCGGTATCGGCACCAGCTGGCGCATTGAGCACCGTAAAATCACGTCGCCTGCTGACAGGTTCCCGCAAAGGCCCGGCTGGCAGCAACCAGCCATTACCTACGCCACGCTGATCAAACATCACAATTTCTATGTCACGCCCCAACGCATAATGCTGCAGGCCATCGTCAGAAATAATCACGTCAATCGCCGGGTGGGCAAGCTGCAGGGCACGCGCGGTAGCGACGCGGTCGCGCCCGACCATGACTGGGCATTGCGTGCGCAACGCGATCAGCAAAGGTTCGTCCCCGACCTCGCTGGCGAGTGAATCAGGATGCACCTCAAGAATTGATTCTGCACTGGCACCATAGCCGCGTGAAATCACTCCAGGCACCAACCCGGCTTGCTTCAGTTGTTGCGCCAGCCAGATCACCAGTGGCGTCTTGCCGGTGCCGCCGACAAAAATATTCCCGACCACAATGACGGGCACGTTCAGCTTTGTCTGCTTGATATATCCGAGCATGATCAGACCAAGGCGAAATTGTATGATCAGTTGAAACAATTTAGAGACCGGCCACAATAAGCATGCCAAAGCGCCACGCTTGGACCAGGCGCGCAGTAAAACTGCTTCAAAAAAAGAGCGCACAGAAATAACTCCGGATGAACGACTTGACATCCGGAGGCAGGAATATCCTCGAGGATTGCCAATGAATTGAAATAATGCGGATCAACAATGTGGCCAGAAGAGTACCGCCTCCTACTCACCCGACTCACCCGACTCACCCTGCTTACCTTGGCAGCGCACTGACCACAAAAAACGTCTGCGTTATTTAGATTTACCTGATGCTTGCGCCGCAAAAGTAACTTTTGCCAGGCCGGCGATACGTGCCGCTTCAAGCACATCGATCACAGACTGATGAGTAGCAGCACGATCAGCATTGATGATCACTACCGGGTCACGTTGTGTACCGTCTTTGCCAGCCTCGACGGCAGCGGCGGCTTGTTTCAGATCACTGGCCAGGGTCGCCGTATCTAAAAATGTCACGGCCTGATTATTGATTTTGTAACGGCCCTGAACATCAATACCAACCTCAATTTGATTCGGTTTGTCCTGCGCCTTTTCGGCGTCGGCGGTTGGCAGCGTAATTTGCAGTTCGGTGAAGCGGCTATACGTGGTCGTCACCATCAGGAAAATCAAAATAACCAGGAGCACATCGATAAAAGGTATCAGATTAATTTCCGGGTCTTCCCTACCTTTGCCTTTGCGAAAATTCATATTATTTTCTCGCGTTGTGAACGGTATCGACAAATTTCACTGCTTGCTGCTCCATATCGACCACCAGGCTATCGACCAGCGCACGAAAATGACGATAAAAAATAAGTGCAGGCATGGCAATGAGCAAACCAAAACCTGTATTGTAGAGCGCCACAGAAATGCCATGCGCCAGTTGTGCCGGATTTGCCCCGGCGGCTGTTTGTGAGCCAAAAATCTCTATCATACCGACCACCGTACCAAACAAACCCATTAACGGCGCGAGCGAGGCTATTGTGCCGATTGTCGTCAAAAAGCGCTCGAGTTCATGCGCGACGCCGCGCCCGGCTTCTTCAATCGACTCTTTCATCACGTCCCTGGGCGCATTCACGTTGCGCAGACCTGCTGCAAGCACTTTACCCAAAGGAGAATTATTTGACAGCTGATCAATCACCTCTTGTTTAATCTTGCCCGAGTGGTACACGCGAATTACTTCGTCGAGCAAGGTTTTTGGCAAAATTCGCTGACGGCGCAGCGACAGCGTGCGCTCGAGTATCAGCGCTAACGCGATAATCGATGCGATCAGCAAAAGATAAATAGGCCAGCCAGCAGCTTGAATAATGGCGAACAAATGAAACTCCTCAGGGTATGAATCCAAGCCAGCAATGTAGCTTAGTGCGTGCCAACGGGCAAGTACATGCTGTGAAATAGGCGCAATTTTCGAACTATTCAGCAATATCGACAAATATCCGTATACCTTGCCGGACTCGCCGCGCGCCGCAAAAATCTCCGGTTTTGCACATATTCTGTGTGCAAAACTGTGGATATCTTCAGAATTGATGCCTAAGTCTTTGATTTTAATGACATTTAATCGACTGCAACAGAAACAGGCAGATGACATCTACCGAAGCTTATCCACAAAAAAAATCGACACCACCCCTGTACGAATCAAATTGACTCAAATGTTTTACACATATTTTGTGGACAAGATTGTGTACAAACCAAAAAATGAGGTGTAAACCTATGATTTCATTCACTATTTATGTCCTGCTCAAGAATGCAGCAAAGCAAGCATAGGGCCGGGTATTGCATCTCAAAACGGAAAATTTACGCTGGATAAGGACAAATCCATAGTTTTTCACAGTTAGTGTGGATAACACTGGGTAAAAAACCTAAAAAAATCTTCAAGTACCTGATTTAAATCAGTATTTAATCACTGCCGACAAAATGAGCAAGCTGAAGGAAAGCCCGCTCCCAAACAAAAAAATGATCAAAAATACATGAGCATGATTTTTTCAAGATGATTTCCGCACATATTTTGTGGATAACATTGTGCAGAAGCGCGGGAGATAAACACAAGCTACTGATTTTATTCAATATTTTTACTCTGCCAACAAAATAGGCAAATGATCGAATAAGGATAAATATCAAAATAAAGTGGGAGCTGCCCGGCAAACAGCAGCAATGCCAAATTTTTCTGCACATATTTTGTGGATAACATTGTGTAAAAGTGCCTGAGATAAGCCCAACCAATTGATTTAAATCAATATTTTCATACTGCAAGTAAAACAGGCAAATGACTACATCCATGCTTTTTACACCACAAAAAGATACATATCGTTAACAACCATACGATTCTGCGGGTTTCTGCACATATTTTGTGGATAACATTGTGCAAAAGCATGGGCGATAGAAGTAAGTCCATGATTTCATGGCTCTTTTTTTTACTGCCAATAAAATAAGCAGTGAGTTCCATCTTTATTTTCTACCAAATTTCATGCGATCAGATGCAAAGCCAAAGCAAATTTTCTAAAGTCTCCACATATTTTGTGGATAAGTCTGTGAACAAACGCCGCAATTAATATTAAGTCCATGATTTCATTCACTATTACTTTGTTGCCAACAAATTGTGCAGAGGCACTTTATCTGTATCAAAACAATCAGTTCACACAAACTCCACAATTTTTGTGGATAAGTTTGTGCACAAGTGCCAGCAGCGTCGGCAAAGCCCTTGATTCATAAGGGTTTTATGTCTCAGCCTAAATCATAGGCAAATACTATTTGCCTTTAAAAATCAAATACTTAGATTTGATATTTACATTGTTTTTGACATCACTCCCGGTTAATGACATCCTGATGACCATTCCACGCCACTGTGGACAGCTTTTGCCACTACACCCCTTATGATTCCTGATTCTCGCTTACCAAACCCACTGCCGACGGGCGCTGTCATCACCGTGTCCGCGCTAAACCAGGCGGTTGCTCAACTTCTGGAGCGAAACATCCCATTGACGTGGGTTTCCGGTGAAATATCCAATTTCACCCGCGCCGCGTCTGGACACTGGTACTTCACTTTAAAAGACAGCGCAGCCCAGGTGCGCGCCGTCATGTTTCGCGGGCGCGCCCAATATGCCGACTTTGCGCCGCGCGAGGGCGACAAAGTTGAAGTGCGCGCCCTGGTTAGTTTGTACGCGCCACGCGGTGACTATCAAATCAACGTGGAGGCGATACGCCGGGCCGGGGTCGGCAATCTGTATGAAGCCTTCCTGCAACTGAAGGAAAAGCTGGCCAATGAGGGCCTGTTTGAGCCGACACGCAAGCGTGCCCTCCCGGCGTTTATCAAATGCATAGGGATCGTCACCAGCCCGCAGGCAGCGGCCTTGCGCGATATTTTGACGACCTTGCGCCGCCGTGCCCCGCATATTGAAGTGATTCTTTACCCTACCCCGGTGCAGGGTGAAGGCGCGGCCGACAGAATCGCGCAGGCAATTGCCACCGCATCGGCGCGTCAGGAGTGTGATGTTTTGCTGGTATGTCGCGGCGGCGGCAGCATAGAAGATCTGTGGTCGTTTAATACAGAAATTGTGGCACGCACCATAGTCCATTGCAGCATGCCCGTCATTAGCGGTGTCGGGCACGAAACCGACTTTACGATTGCCGATTTCGCGGCCGATATCAGGGCAGCAACCCCGACTGCAGCGGCCGAACTGGCGGCGACGGCACGCTCGGATTGGTTAGAACAACTCAGACGCCATCAGACACATCTGCAACGCAGCATGCACCGGCAAATCAGGACGCAAACGCAAACACTGGACTGGACCGCGCGCCGCCTGCTCAGCCCGATGGCAAGCATCGCCACCAAACGCTTGCAATTGCAAAGTTGCACGCAGAGATTGCGTTATGCCAGCCATACGCCGTTGCGGCTGGCACAATCTCAGCTAGCACAATTGCAGACCCGCCTGAGTGGCAACCCACCGGACATTAACACCAGACGCTGGCATCTGGACGCCGCGCAACGGCGCCTGAGCGATGGCATGCAGCGCAGCGGGCAGCAACGGCGCAGCGAAATCAAGGCGTGGGAAGCGCAACTGGAATTACTCAATCCACAAAGAACTTTAGAGCGCGGCTATGTGATTTTGACCGACCACAAAGGCAAACTCATACGTTCCAGTAAGCAATTAATACCAAACAGCAGCATTCACCTCCGAACCGCGCTCGACAGTGCAGAGCTTGGTATCAGCACAGTGCAAACGGTGTTTTTGCAAGACCGTTAAAAATTGCCAGCTGATGACCAGCTTTTGTCTGATCGTTAAGCCGGTTTGAGCCGTATTTGACGCATTTACCAGTCGAAAAATTAATACATCGGCTGCAAGTATTTCAGCAAACGCTTACAATACGAAATTCACCGTTCCGGACCATCGGAATGAAAGCCCACCGAAATGACAACAGAAGGACACAAAATGGAACATACCCTACCGGCATTGCCCTATGCACTGGACGCTTTAGCGCCGCATATTTCCAAAGAGACTCTGGAATATCACTACGGTAAGCATCATCAGACCTATGTGACAAACCTGAACAACCTGATCAAAGGAACAGAATTTGAAAATTCCACTTTAGAAGAGATCGTCAAAAAATCTTCTGGCGGCGTTTTTAATAATTCGGCGCAAGTTTGGAATCACACTTTTTACTGGAATGGCCTGAAGCCTAACGGCGGCGGCGCTCCAAGCGGCGCGCTGGCAGATGCCATCAACGCTAAATGGGGTTCGTTTGATGCATTTAAGGATGCCTTCACTAAATCCTGTATCGGCAACTTCGGCTCTAGCTGGACCTGGCTGGTGAAAAAAGCTGACGGCTCACTTGATATCGTCAATACGTCGAACGCTGCCACACCACTGACCGGCACTGACCAGCCTTTGATCACTTGCGATCTGTGGGAACATGCTTATTACATCGACTACCGCAATGCACGTCCAAAATATCTGGAAGCATTCTGGGCCCTGGCCAACTGGGATTTTGCTGCGGCAAACCTGGCCTAAGCTAACCGCCCTCTACGCAAAATATCTCTTGCGCAGGTGGTGAGTAAGGATGAAATTAGGATGAAAAAACCTGCGATGAAAACATCATCGCAGGTTTTTTTTCACCCAGTGCTCTGGCGGATGCACTTATGATATGAGTATTACCTGCTCAACACTGATGTTCCCGGCAAGCCAAGCTATCAGGCTTTAGCGCCTTCAGCGTTACAAAACGCATGTTTGCAGCTAGCGCCGTTATTGAAAACTATGACCTCTGACTCTTCTCCCCTGCTGCGCTTTCTTCCGGCTATTTTTATCTTCATCTGGTCCTCTGGCTATGTGGTTGCCAAATATGGTTTGCCGTACGCCGAACCCCTGACGTTTTTGTGTCTGCGCTATGTCGGAGTAATTTTGTTCATGGGTACCCTGGCGCTGACGATGCGCGCACCCTGGCCGGCCAGATCAGCCTGGCGCCATATTGCCATTGCCGGCGTCCTGATGCAGGCGGGCTATCTGGGCGGGGTCTGGTGCGCCGTTAAACTAGGCATGCCGGCCGGCTTGGCGGCGCTGATCGTCAACACCCAGCCCATCCTGACGGCCATCTTCGGCCCGCTCATCGGCGAACGTACTCAAGGCAGACAATGGCTAGGCTTGGGCTTAGGCATACTCGGCGTCGGTCTGGTGGTGGCCAACAAAATCTCTGTAGTGGGTTTATCCGCTGCCAGCATTGCACTGGCAGTAATGGCTTTACTCTCGATGACCATCGGCACCTTGTATCAAAAAAAGACTTGCCCCTCATTTGATGTACGTACCGGCCAGGTGATACAGTTTCTGGCCTCGCTGGCGCTCACGCTACCGTTTGCACTGATATTTGAAACCCAGACCATTTTATGGACGCCACAATTTTTCGCCGCAATGGCCTGGTCTATTTTTGTCTTGTCCGGAATCGGCATTTCTGTTCTTTTTATCATGATCCGCCACGGCGAAGCGACCAAGGTAACCAGCTATATGTATCTGGTTCCGGCCGTCACTGCCGTGATGGCATGGTTGATGTTTGGCGAACGCTTTACCTTGATCGCCATCTTGGGTATGCTCATTGCACTGGCAGGAGTGGCATTGGTGGTGCAGCCAAAATCGCGCTAAAGCGGCAATACAGCACATTGCCGGGGGCGCCATGATTGGCGCTCTCTTGGTCAATCATGGCAGCGCAAAAACAACGAAAAAGGAAATGATGGACAATGCCTTAACCAGCTTCTTGCGTCGCCTATTTGGCACGCCCACTCACCCTGCAATGCCGGAAATCATACCCGGGCTGCCACCCAAGCCGGAAACCAAACCAAAAACTCAGCTGGAAAGCCAGCTAGCGCCGGCAACCGCATTTGAAACGACACCCGAGACAGTCAACGACAATCCCCGCCCTATCCTCCCGACAGCCGACAGCATCGGGCTGGCATCGATACGGATCACAGCAAATGCGCTGGCCAGTAACGCCGCTCCGGCTGAAGACATCATCGCTCCCGCAGTATCGCCACTTATTCCATGGAAACCGGCGCTTGCTGTCGACAGTGTATTTTTTGACTGGGCCATGGGCTACCGCGGTGAAGCAAGCCATACCGAGATGGAACAAAAAGTATTACAGGGTTTATTTACCCTGCTCGCCTCAGACTTAAATGATGCGGTGGTCATCCCGCGCATGCCGACGATTATCCCGCAATTGCTGAGCAGCCTGCGCAGTAAAACCGTCTCCACCGGTGAGCTGTCACGCCACATCGTTAAAGATGTAGTCCTGGTCGGCGAACTGATTAATGCGGTCAACAGCGCCTTGTACAATCCGGCGGACCGTATCAATCATTTGGACAAAGCGGTGATGATGCTGGGCGAAGACGGCTTGCGCCTGCTGATTGCCAAAGTGACGTTTCGCCCGATTATTAACCTCAGTTCCGGCCAGTACACGCGGCGTCTCGCACCGCATATCTGGGAACAGTCAGAAAAATGCGCGATCGCTTGCCGCTATCTGGCCGCCAGGGACAGGCGCCAGGATGTTGACCCTTTTCAGGCTTTCCTGACTGGCATGATGAAAAACGTCGGCATGATTATCGCCGTCCGCTTGCTCGATCAGGTTTGCGAACAAGCGAAGTTCAGCTATTCACGCGGGTTTCAGCAAACCTTCAGCTCGGTCGCGGCAACCTTGTCTTACCGGGTGGCGCAACGCTGGAAC
The DNA here is from genome assembly GCA_038330335.1 of Burkholderiales bacterium. GTDB lineage: Bacteria > Pseudomonadota > Gammaproteobacteria > Burkholderiales > Burkholderiaceae_D > Undibacterium. Next base: position 9,229 of record JBBQNW010000064.1, read on the forward strand.
TTTCCACCCGAAGCGCTGCAGGCTCTGCAACAACAGACAGGCGGCAGCAAAAGCGTGGCATGGACGCCGCTGGGTCACATACTGCATAACGCTGATCTGCTGAGCAAACAACGTATCTTGCTCAATCACGGGCAATTGAAATCGAATGATGAACGCCTGACAATTGGCCTGACTGCCGCAGAAATTACCTGCTTTGAGACATTAAACCAGATTCCGCTATATGAGCTCAATGCGCTCAATGCGCCGAATAAGCTAGCGCCAACAGCAGGCAAACAAACACATCATCAAGTCAGCACTGACAGCGGCACCGGACCAGCCGCTAAATCGTAATACGCCACCTGCGCCGGAAAACTGCCAGCACATAAGCGGCAAGAACTGAAGCGGCATAGCCAGCAACCGGACTGACGCCACAGCTAAAGCCCGGCAGCCGGCAGGGCCGACATAGACCATGAACTCAGGGTCGTTAATTTCCAGATCGACGGCGTGAATCACTTTGCTGCCGTTCGCATATGGTTCGCTCAGACGGACGAGTTTCACTTGCGACATGCCGCTCTGCGGTTAGCCACATGATCTAGGCGCATGACGCGGTAAAAGTGGCGACCGGCATCACGCCCTGCGCCACCGTATCACCCTTTAGCCAGTTGGCCACCGCCTGTATGGCCGGGGCAGCAGAACCGTAGCTGATCAATGCGGGCGCAGCGATATCGAGCGCCTGAAACGGGTTCCACAAGACCAGATGCAAATCCGGTTTCCAGCTGCGCCTTGCCTGTGCGCTATAACGCAAACGCACGGTCGAAGCGAGAACCACAACACGGCCATCATCGGGCAAAGCGTTCCAGTCAAATTGGCTGTCATCATCAAAGGTCGTGGTTTCTACATCGTAGAGAGTAGCGAGCATCGCCGTCACTTTTTCGGCACGAATACCGGCTTCTGACACCCCATCACTGACCACATCGCCTTTGATCACCAGGCGCAGCTTGCTACCGACAGGTGGCGCGATGGCGGCACCGTGCAGAGTTAAGCCACGCTGCCACGCCTGCGCCATTAATACCCGGTCGGTATGTTCTGTTGCTGCGTCATACACCACCGGTTGGCAAGGATATTTTTGTGCCAGACCCGCCATGCGTGCCAGCCTTTGTTGCAGGCCAGTCGGGGCAATCTGCCCGGCCGCTAGCGCCGTGCTTAATGCCGCCAGCGTCGCTAACTGGGTTTCCCGGTTACCTAGCGCCATCACCATATCAGCCCCTGCCGCCAGGGCGCGTACCGCCGCATTGCCAACCCCGTAACGTCCGGCGATGGCATGCATATCCATGCCGTCGGTGATGACTACGCCCTGATACTGCCACTCGTCGCGCAGGATACCTGTCAGTATCGCCGGCGACATGGTGGCCGGGTTATCGGCATCAAGTTGCGGGTACACGATATGCGCCGTCATCATCGCCGGTGCCGGCTTGCCACCGCCCGCTGCACCAGCCGCTGCACCGGCCGCAGCCAGTTTAAAGGGCGCCAGTTCCAGCGCGTCAAGTTCGGCACGCGACTTGTTCACTGTCGGTAAAGCGCGATGCGAATCGACATTGGTATCGCCATGCCCGGGAAAATGCTTCACGCAACAGGCCACGCCTTGCGACAAACTGCCGTTCATCCATGCCAGCGCCAGTGCTGTCGCCCGCGCCGGGTCGGAGCCAAAAGAGCGTTCAGAAATCACCGGATTATCGACGTTATTATTTAAGTCAAGGACGGGCGCGAAGTTCCAGTTAAAGCCCAGCGATTTGACCGCCCTGGCCACCGCTGCGCCGACCTCAAAACACAAGGCAGGGTCGTTGCTGGCACCGAGCGACATGGCTGCCGGCGGTTGCGGCACCCAAGTCGCGCGCACCACGGCACCGCCTTCCTGATCTAACGCGATCAGAGATTGGGGCCCCATCACGGCGCGCAGCTCGGCGGTAAATTGGCGCAGTTGCTGTGCATCGCGCATATTTTGCCGGAACAGGCAGACCGCGCGAATATGGTTGTCTTGTAAAAATGCAGCCATCTCAGCATCCAGCCTGGTGCCCGGCATGCGTATCATGATCAGCTGACCGGCGATCTGGCGTGCTGTGCTCAGGTCCATCGCTGGCTGCGTCGCTGAATTCCTCGCTGAATTCCTCGCTGAATTCGTCGCCGGGTTCGTCATTGCGGCCATCGTTACGTCCGTAGGCGTTTTTTGATTCATTTCACTGCTCCATCCATGCCGCGCCTAAAAAAGCGCGGGGTAAATAAAAAAGCGACCAGGATCGGCGCTACTGTCAATATGCTGCCCGCCGCAATCACGCGGGGCTGCTGCCGTCAGTACCGGATATAGCCGTTCCAGGCTTCTCCCGCAGACAATATACCCAGCGTTGCCAGCCAACGGGTATCAGGGACAAGACGATTTTTCTCGAGACCGCCGTCACCAGATTGGGCAAGCTCACACCGGTATCGGTACTGACCAGGCTGATCTTGGTGAGCGGAATAAAGTTGACCATCCCGCCGCCATCGGTGCTAACGCTCGGGCCTGGCGCTGCCGGGAAAATAACAGATAGGCAGCAGAATCGGCCACATGCTCAGCACCGCCGCCCGCCACGGTCGCTACACGGTCACTACAAGGTCACTGGCCACGACAAGGCCACTAAGGTGCTCGACGGATGGCCGCGCATGCTGGCCAAATGCGATGTAAGGCGCACGTTCCCGGGTTAATTGCTGCGTACAAAGTCGGCGCAAGGACTGGCCTCTTCAAGCCTTTTCGAGGTCAATTTTTTCTCCTTCGACATACACGGCAGTCAAATTAAGTGCCCGGTCCAGCACCACCATATCGGCATACGCGCTGACCTGCAGCCGGCCACGCTCTGGCAGCCCGAGAAAATCGGCAGCGTAAGTCGAGGTGCGTTTCGAGGCATCGGCAATGTCCAGACCGATGCTGACCAGATTGCGCAAAGCCTGATCCATGGTGAGCGCGCTGCCCGCCAGCGTGCCGTCGGCCAGACGCACGCCGCCCAGACACTTGTGCACCACCTGGCGACCCAGCATATATTTGCCATCCGGCATCCCCGAGGCGGCGGTGGAATCGGTCACGCAATACAAATTTGGAATGGCACGCAAAGCGGCTCTGATCGCCCCCGGATGCACATGCAATAAATCAGGAATAATTTCAGCAAACTGGGCATGCGCCAGCGCCGCCCCCACCATACCAGGCGCGCGGTGATCCAGGCGCGACATGGCGTTGTACAAATGGGTAAAGCTGCTGGCACCGCTTTCCAGCGCCGCCACGCCGTCTTCATAGGTGCCCAGCGTATGCCCGAGCTGAACCCGGATACCGAGCGCCGTCAGTTCGCGCACCAGTTGTAAATGGCCAGCCATTTCCGGCGCTACGGTAATGAGCCGGATCGGCGCGATGGCATTGAATAGCTGTACCTGCTCGAGCGAGCCGGACAAGGCAAAATCAGGTTGAGCACCGAGTTTGCCGGGATTGATATACGGGCCTTCCAGATGCACCCCAAGCACACGCGCCGACCCGGCCCGTCGTTGCCGGCAGACGCCGCCCAGAGCCTGCAACGCCAGCTCCAGATCAGGCGTGGGCGCAGTCATGGTAGTGGCCAGCATGCTGGTGGTGCCATGCCGGGCATGCATGCGGGCGATCACTTCAATCGCGTTACCGCCATCCATGGTGTCCTTGCCGCCCGCCCCGTGCACATGTAAATCGACAAACCCGGGCAGGATGTAATGCTGCTGGTTCATGGCAGGATTGACCGTATCACCAGTGAGGCTGGTAATTTTTTCAGCAAAATCGATGCTGCCCGCGATCCAGCCAGCCGGGGTCAGAATATTGCCCTGCAATTGATTTTCTACCGCCAGAAATGCACTACTCATCTGAACAACTCCACAACAAAATCATAATAGTCACTGCGACAATACGAATGCGTCAGCTCGATCGCGGCACCACCAGGCAGATAGCCGACGCGGGTAATAAACAACATCGCCGCGCCCTGCGGAATGCCCGCCAGCCTGGCCTGCTCGGCAGTTGCATTGACGGC
>JBBQNW010000065.1:0-13166 GCA_038330335.1 Burkholderiales bacterium
CAAGCCTGGCGTGCAAGTATTAGTTGTGAATGGCGCAGGCCAGAACGGAGTTTGGGAAGACATGGCGGGACGCAAGGGTGAAATCAAGACGGTCATCGCGTTGCGTAACAATATCGTCGCTTATGCCAAAAATAGTGCAGAAGCCAAACAAACCTGGATCGATAACAACGACATCGATGTCTGGTTAATATGGGACATATGGCAAGTGGCGAATCCTCAGTTGGCAGACGTTGTCGCCATTGAGCGTGACTATGCGATTTATCGTGATACCGGTATTGCAATCACGCAGCGCGCGGAAAGTAAACCCGCAGCCAGGGCATTCGTCAACTTCCTGCAATCACCAAAAGGCGCAAAAATATTTGCCAAATGGGGATGGCAAACAGAGCTAAAAAAATAAGCCGGCAAAAGATAACACCAACATATCTCGCACGGAATCGTTCACGTAACCCGGCTTGAATTTTTCCCAGCGCAAGGCCATCCATTACCCACAACATTACGTAACGCCACGACGGGATGGGCAAAGCCCGGTATCTGGGCATGAAACGCAATGCGCTCCGGTTTGACGTGATGTGCGTGGTACATAACATCCAGCGCGCTGTGCCTAGGTTCGGCGCTGGAAAGGCTGAACCGCGCCGAATGCAGGGGTGTGACGTCAAGAATAGCTTGTGAGGTATCAAAAAGCACAAAACCGTCTGGAAATGCAGCCTAATTCCTAGGTGTTTCGCACGTGCTTTGGGCTGCCTGTTTACAATTGAGATTGTAGCGTGACTTCTGAAGTTAACCGGGTATTGTGCACAGGTCTCATTCAGCTATTCTTTGACGACAGGCGGATGCGGTGTATCTCTTTGCTATGTATTGGTAAAGGAGATAAATCCATGAGAGATAAATCCATGACTGAGGTGTTTCATTTTCTTCGTTTGCAATTATGTACGTTATCGAACAGATATTGGCTACCGAGCTCGTTACTCTGTCACTTCAGCTCTGTATATGCCTTTCAGATTATGCCTTTTAGATAAGCGACAATTGATAAGCGAGAAGACAATGAACAAAGATCAAGCAAAAAGTGAAATGTTAGAAGTCGATGGCCATCATCACCAGGATGCAGCAAGGCACCATGAGCAGGCCGCCAGGTGCCACAGGGAAGCGGCGCACCAGCAGGCATCGGGTCAATATGAAGCGGCCGGACATCATGCGCAAATAGCGCATGGACATGCTCTGCAAGCGGTCTACCACAGTGAAGAGGCTGCCAAGCAACACGCAAATGACCACAATCCATTAAAAACATCAAAAACCCTCGACCGTCATTAATTGTAAATAGCAGCTAACAATTGCTTATTACAATAACTTTACCGATGCGCCGGATGGGCCAGAAGCTCACTGGGATTACTGTCGGAGGCATCTTTTTGGTGCCCCTTTTTTGCATGGCAAAACGGGGGCGCTAATCAGGTGCTGCCAACAGGGGGCTGCCAGTGCCACGTCATCATTTCTTTTTATCGATGGTCGTTGGTGAGTGATTATTTACCTGCCCCGGCATTGGCATAGCCGACGATTCCTGCTCCTTTGACATGGCGCCCTTGGTACTCGCTTGTTGAGCCCCGGATGCTGCTGACGGTGCTTCTGGTGCCATCCTGGCATCCGGAGGCGGAACTAAATCTGGTCTGGCCACAGAATTGTTTGCGCCATTTAGCGGTAACACAGCGGTATTTTTTTCAGGTATATCCGCATTTTTTTTGCAAGCGGCGAGTATAACGACAAAAAAAATGGCGGATCCCAGGGTTATTTTCCTAAATGAATTTTTCATAATCCGTATGCTTTCGTAATGTGATTGAGAGGTGAGAGCTTCATTAATGCTGAGTTGACAGCGTCTGGGGAGATCCTGATGAGGTCAATAGAGCAAGCGGCACTCGTTTCCAAAATAATAAAAGATAGCGGCTGACGCGGGCGCGGTCGGTTCGGCAGCGTACCGAAGGCATAGATTTTTTATCAGATGTTCTCACTATGATGTCTTGGCTTATAGTCCCAGTGCGTTAGCGCTGTCTGCCGTTGGAATCAGATATTTATGATAGCGTGAACCGGGTATGGTCTTTTTGTATATGGCATATCGTCCATTATTTTCAAAGGAGCAATCATGTCACCTAAAAATGTCACTCTTGCATTGCAGGGCGGTGGTTCTCATGGGGCGTTTACCTGGGGGGTGTTAGATCGCTTGTTGGAAGACGAGCGTATCGCGATTGAAGGTATCAGCGGTGCCAGCGCCGGTGCGATGAATGCGGTAGCCCTGGCACATGGTTATGCGCTGGGAGGGCGTGACGGGGCGCGCCAGGCGCTAAAAAATTTCTGGGATAGTGTTGCCGCGAGTTCACCCTTAAGCGCAATCCAGCATGACCTGCCCACGCCGTTTGATATGGCGACACAGTCCGATTTACCGGCCGCACTAAAGCCCTATATTTCCCTGATGCGTTTTTTCTCGCCGCAACAATTGAACCCGTTCGATATCAATCCTTTGCGCGACATTCTATCGGCGCAATTCGATTTTGAACGCTTAAAGCAGGACGGTAAGATTAAGCTGTTTATCGCCACGACCAGGGTCAGTACCGGCACATTGCGCTTGTTTCGTAACAAGCAGCTGACACTGGATGTGCTGCTGGCATCGGCTTGTTTGCCGATGCTGCATCGCTCAATAGAAATTGAGGGCGAGGCCTATTGGGACGGCGGCCTGACGGCAAATCCGCCATTATTTCCGCTCATCCATCAATGCAGCGCGAATGATGTGCTGGTTGTGCTGTTGCAGCCGAAGCCCAGGGTTGAGGTTCCGACTTCTGCCAGCGATATTTACCACCGGCTGAGCGAGATGGGGTTTAGCTCGACGTTTTATACAGAAATGCAGGGCGTGATGCTGGCAAAAAAGGAAGCGGCTTCCGGCTGGATTGCATTTGGCCGCTTAGAGCGCAGGCTACGCCAGCTCAATATGCATGTGCTTGAATCGCCGGAACTGATGAGTCAGCTTGGCATGCACAGCAAAATGAATGCCCATCCTTCTTTCCTGAAACGTTTACATGACGAGGGCAGAAACAGTGCCGCATCCTGGCTGGAGCAAAATTTTAAGCATCTGGGGAATCGTTCTTCTTTTCGCCTCGCTAAGTTGTTTAGCTAGCTAGCCTCTGTGTCGTTCATGTCGGAACCGGCGCACGGTATCGCGTAAATCGTGCTTGAACAGCGATTCAGCAGCGCTTGAACAACGATGGGTGCGACACAGGGACTGTTTTGGCTGCCGTTTTACTTACTATGAGGATGGTAAGGTGATTGGTGGCGTGCGGCGGGGTGACGATGGTGGTGGCAGCGCACGTATAAACGATCGGGAATGCGTGCCGAAGTTACGCATTAATCCTGTCGCCAGATTAGTCATACTTTTTTGTTGTTCGGGTGTGAAAGTGGCGACGAGTGCGAATAAATCGATCTCTGGCTCGGTTTCCCCAAACACATAGCGCGGATCGGAAATATATTTCGCTGGTAATATTTTTTCCAATGCAGCATCGGTCGCATCGGCGGCATCATGTGACTGCAGGCTGATCACCTGGCGCACCGAGGCGCTGGAGTAGGGCGGTAGCGGATGGCGTGCCTCGGGAGTATTATCTGCGGCAGCACGTAGCAACGCGTCACTTTTGTCGCCACTTAGGTAGGCAGCGCGCATGCGACGGTATTGATAATTTTCCAGTGCCGCATGGCGGTTTGATACCCGCATGATGAGTTGTTGTTTGCTCTCGTGCGCGCCCAGCAGATCCATCGCATTGACCCACAGCATGCGCGATACGCTGATACCTGGCAGCACCATGGCGTGATATGGCTGCGTCAGATCTTGCACATAATGCAGTGCCCAACCCGCAAAGCGCCAGCCCCAGTACGGGTGGCCGCTGGCAAAGGCGTGCGCGGCGAGCGTCTGGTACAGATGGATACGGTATTCGGGGTAAGTTCTGCGCAAAAAACTGGCCGCCTGGTAAACGATGGGGGATTCGTGGAAAAATCCCATGTGAAACGGTGCCTGGGACGAGTATTCTAATGCTGGATTACCAAATGGCTGCTTGCCAAAACCATAAGCAAGCGCGCTGGCCGAGGTCGTCGGCCTGGTTGCCTTCGCGACGTTAGAAGTCGTCGATGCGAGGTTGTTGTCCCACAGGCCAAGATCAAGACCATAGTCGGGCTCGTCGGATCCGCTTGCCACTATATCCAATGCGCTCACCAGTTCGCCTTCTTGCACGCGTAAAAAAACACCATGCTTGACCGAAGTGGCATTTTCCAGGGTCGTCACTTCGCTCCAGTGTATGGGGGCTTTACCGCGCAGGTCGGTGCCAGGTTTTAGTTGTAAATATAGTGGCAACTTGACATTCGGATTGATACGCAGGGCCGCTAAAAAGCGTGCTCTGGTTTGCACCATATCGGCAACCGGGCGATACGCTAATGCTTCTGGGCGCTGGGGATATCCGGGCACATTAGTTCTGGCCCATTGTTCTTCCCGGTTTAATACTAGCGCCAGCGCCTGAGCTTCTGCACTCAAAAATGTTGTCAGATTTTCCGCGCGTACGTCTGGCATGTTGGCGTTGCTGAATACGCTAGACAAAGCTTGCCAGGTCCCTAGCGCATGATTACTCCAGGCCATCGCCGGCATCGCGACGATGCTGGATAAGGCCAGCAGCAGGCCAGCGGGCAAAAATCTTGTTATTTTAATAGTCATATGATGGCGTTGATGTTTGTGGTACCACGCTGGTGTTTGTTAGTTATCCGCTATCAGGCAGTGATCAGGCAGTGATCGTTTACCGGTCTGTAATACGCTGCGAATATCTATCATACGCGCGACCTCGTCACGGTCAGCTTGTTCTTGTTGATTTTTTTACTTAGTAATCTGCTAATTACCCGGCGACTTGCTGATGTTTCTTGTCGCACCCAGTCGTGAATCATCTCTTAGTCAACGAGGCCCGCGGTGTATCGGGAAAACCGGATATAGGCACCGCCGGCAAGAAATTCCTAAAGCTTCTATAATTTCAGTAATTCGTGAAATTACAATAATTCAAATCAAGGAAATGACAAAATCATGGAAACACTCAGTCCGTTGACGCAACGCTTTATCCTTCACTTCGGTGAGATGGGTAGCCGCTGGGGAATTAATCGCACGGTCGGGCAGATGTACGCCTTGTTATATGTGCTGGGCAAACCTTTAAATGCGGACGATATTGCCGAGTATTTGTCGTTTTCGCGTTCCAACGTGAGCATGGGTTTGAAGGAATTGCAAGCTTGGCGCCTGGTTAAGTTAATGCACAAGCCCGGCGACCGGCGTGAGTACTTTGAGCCGCCTAAAGATATCTGGGATATTTTTAAAGCGCTGTTGGAAGAGCGGCGCCGGCGCGAGATTGAGCCGACTTTGTCAATGCTGCGCGATGCTTTACTAGAAAACCCGGCGTCGGAAGCTGATCGTCTGGCGCAGGAGCGTATGCGCGAGATGTACCAGCTCATTGAGCTGTCTACCTCCTGGTTTGACGACGTGCAAAGGCTATCACCAGAAACGCTGGCATCGCTAATGAAGATGGGTTCTAAGGTCGGCAAGTTGCTCGATATTCGCGACAAGTTTCGTTTTGGTCAAAGCGAAAAAGAAGATGCCCGTATCCATGCAGAGCTCGATCGTTTGACGGACAAGGAATAAGCATGGCTAAGTTGCATCGGTGGGCGCTTTTCAGACCTAGCCAGCGTACCGGTTGGCCGCTCTGGCTGGAAATTATGCTGATCTTAGTGATGAAAGTCGGCCTCTTATTCTTGTTATGGAACGCTTTTTTTTCCCGACCGGAAACCAGGCATATGGCGCTGCCTGTACCTAAAGTCGAGCAGCACTTATTGTCGTCCACAGCTGCTTTGCCTGTCAGTGTGGCAAAACAGCGACTTTATCCAGTACCCCAAGCATCTCAACAATTTAAACCAGAGGCACCTCATGGCTCCCATTGAAGAAGTTGTCAACCTGTCGCGGCTGCAGTTTGCTGCAACGGCGATGTATCACTTTTTGTTTGTTCCGCTCACGCTCGGCTTGTCGTGGATTTTGGTCATCATGGAGTCCGTCTATGTGATGACCGGGCGCGAGGTGTATCGCGACATGACCAAGTTCTGGGGCAAGCTGTTTGCCATCAACTTTGCCATGGGTGTGACCACCGGCATCACGCTGGAATTTCAGTTCGGTACCAACTGGTCGTATTACTCGCATTACGTCGGCGATATTTTCGGCACGCCGCTGGCGATCGAAGGAATGATGGCCTTTTTTATGGAATCGAGTTTTGTTGGTCTGATGTTCTTTGGCTGGAGTCGTCTGTCCAAGCAAGCGCACTTAGGCGTCACTTTTTTAGTGGCGCTGGGGTCGAATTTATCCGCCTTGTGGATTTTGATTGCCAACGGCTGGATGAATAACCCGGTCGGTGCCGAGTTTAATTTTGAGACCATGCGCATGGAGCTGGTGAGTATGTCGCAAGTGATTTTTAACCCGGTGGCGCAAGTTAAGTTTGTCCATACAGTGGCGTCGGGCTATGTGGCGGCGTCGATGTTTGTGCTGGGCGTGTCTTCGTATTATTTACTCAAGGCACGCGATACGGCGTTTGCGCTGCGATCATTTGCGATTGCATCGGCATTCGGGCTGGCATCGACGTTATCGGTGATTGTGCTGGGGGATGAATCTGGCTACACCTCCGGCGAAGTCAATAAAGTCAAGCTAGCCAGCATAGAAGCCGAGTGGGAGACCGAGCCGGCACCTGCGGCATTTACCGTGATCGGTTTGCCAAATGACAAAGCAGAACGCACCGATTACGCGATTAAAATTCCTTATCTGATGGGCCTGATCGCGACCCGTTCCACCGATACCCAGGTAACTGGAATTAAAGACCTGAAACTACAAAATCGTGAGCGCATCATCAAGGGTATGGATGCCTACGCCGCTTTAAACCGGCTCAAATCCGGAGATAAATCGGCCGAAGCGCGCAGCACTTTTAATGACTTGAAAAAAGATCTGGGTTACGGCTTGCTGTTGAAGAAATATACGGCCAATGTGATCGATGCGACCCCTGAACAAATTACCAGGGCGACCAATGATTCTATTCCCAAGGTCGCGCCGCTGTTTTTGGGCTTTCGCCTGATGGTGGGCTTGGGGGTCTTATTCTTGTTTATTTTTAGCGTCTCTTTCTACTTCCTGATCCGCCGCCGTTTATCTAAACACCGCTGGTTGCTTAAGCTGGCTTTATTTAGTATTCCGCTGCCGTGGGTGGCGATAGAAACCGGTTGGGTGGTGGCCGAATACGGTCGTCAACCATGGACCATTTCTGGCGTATTACCTACCCATTTGTCGGCCTCGACCTTGCAAGTCAACGACTTGTACTTCAGCTTAGCCGGATTCATGGGTTTCTATACCTTGCTACTCATCGTAGAGCTGTATCTGATGTTCAAATACGCGCGCCTGGGGCCAAGCAGCCTGCACACCGGCAAATACCATTTTGAACAAGTGCAAAACCCAGTCACCAGCGTTTAGGAGCCAGTATGTTTGATTATGAAACCTTAAAAATTATCTGGTGGGGCTTTGTCGGCGTTCTGCTGATCGGCTTTGCCTTGATGGATGGCTTTGATTTCGGTGTCGGTATCTTGCTGCCATTTGTCGGTAAAACCGATGTCGAACGGCGCATCATGATTAATACGATCGGGCCGACCTGGGAAGGTAACCAAACCTGGTTCATCACGGCCGGTGGCGCGCTGTTTGCGGCCTGGCCGCTGGCCTACGCCGCGGCGTTTTCCGGGTTTTATGTAGCGCTGATGCTGCTGCTGTTTTCTTTGTTTTTCCGCCCTGTGGGGTTCGATTACCGCAGCAAAATCGCCGACCCGCGCTGGCGTTCCAGCTGGGATTGGGCATTATTTATCGGTGGTTTTGTGCCCCCGTTAATCTTTGGTGTGGCATTCGGCAATTTACTGCTAGGTGTGCCGTTTCATTATGATGACACGATGCGGCTGGAATATATCGGCGGTTTCTTAGACTTGCTTAATCCGTTTGGCTTGCTGGCAGGTGTATTGAGTGTGGCAATGCTGACCATGCACGGCGCGGCATTTTTACGCACCAAGACCGACGGTGCTGTGGCGCAAAGGGCAGGGACGGGCTTGATCATTGCTGCCGTGGTCACGGTGCTGGCGTTTGCTGCCGGTGGTGCCTGGGTGGCGCTGGGTATTGATGGCTTTAAAATCATTGCTATGCCAGACGCGAACAGCGCCTTTATGCCGGTATTAAAAACGGTAGAGCGTGCGCGCGGTGCCTGGATGGACAATTATGCACGTTGGCCAGTGATGTGGGCTTTGCCTGCCGCAGGCTTTGCCGGCGCCCTGTTCTGCATCGTGCTCACCCTCGCACAACGGGCGATTGCGGCGTTTATGTGCAGCGGCCTGGCGGTGACGGGTATCATTTTGACCGCCGGGGCATCGATGTTTCCGTTTGTCATGCCATCCTCACTAGACCCGAACAGCAGTCTGACGGCATGGGATGTGGTGGCCAGCCATAAGAGTCTTGGCATTATGTTTTGGGTGGTAGTATTTTTTCTGCCCATCATTATTGTGTATACCGGATGGATTTACCGTGTCATGCGCGGCAAGGTGGATGAGGCGCATATTCAAGCGAATGAGCATTCGGCTTACTAAATCACGAATCAACCTTATTTTCAAAAAAAGGAAAATACCATGTGGTACTTCAACTGGATATTAGGCATAGGGCTGGCGCTGGCTTTTGGCATCATTAATGTGATGTGGCTGGAAGCGAATTATGCCTTTGGCGAGCGTGACGAGGCGGCAACCCAGGAGCGCTTTGAGCAGGCGCGTCAGAAGTATAAAGAGCGTAAAAAGTAAGCGATATCTCAGCAATATCGCTGATGTCGCTGATATTGTTGATCTTGCTGTGAACGTGGTGGGGTGAATGAGGTCTTCAGTGGTTTTTTTGCTCAATGTATAAAGATTGTAAGCTTATTACTTTGTTTTGCAATTTAGGCAATTTAGGTAACTTCAATAAGCGATGCGTTGTAGAATATTTACTCCATCCACCACTGAAGGAAATGTAATGGGTATTTTCGGAAATATTCTGTCTAAACTTGGCTTTGGCGATGATAAAAAAGATGTGACGGTAGAGCCTGCTGCCGTGGATTCCTCATTGGCATCTGCAGTAGCAACACCTAAAACTGCACCTACGCCAATTGCTATCAGTGCCGTTGATGTCGTGGCAAAGCTGGAAACCCTGGCTAGCGCACATGCTGAAAAACTTAACTGGAAGCTGTCTATTGTTGATCTGATGAAGTTGCTGGAACTCGATAGCAGTCTTGCAGCACGTAAAGAACTGGCGACTGAATTAGCTTGTCCGGCGGAAAAAATGGGTGATTCAGCACAAATGAATCTCTGGCTGCATCAAACCGTATTGAAGAAATTAGCAGAAAACGGCGGTAACATTCCAGCGGATCTACTTCATTGACTGTAGAGCGACCTTATTGTCAGCATTATAGATCTTAATGCTGGCAGGAAAATTGTAGCCACCCCTAATAAAAAAGCCACTCTTGTTGTCAAGAGTGGCTTTTTAATTTTCCATGGTGAGGAGGTATTCGCACCAGACTAGTTATTTCATTTTGCCGGTAAGGCGATCTGGTGATCGACGCTAAACTGGTAATCATGGAACACGTGTTCGGCAGTTAACATCTGATAGCTACCATCCGCGTGTTGGTGTGTGGTGTCTTTTAGCCTGTAGGTGTAGTGGCCGCAAGTCCAGCAATTGAAGTTGCGCATGTGGGTGCACAGACAGGTTTTATCCATGACGACGATGTTTTTTTCATCAGGATGGGCTGCCACTTCGCGGTTATACGAATTGATGTAAGCGCAGCCGCCATTCCCGTCTAACAGGTAGCCGTAAGATTCGCAGCCAGGACGAATGCCGGAGCCAATGGCCGGCGTATTCGACAGCATGCGCATCGGGTAGCCAGTCGGTGAAATCGTGTTGACTTCGATATCTTTTTCCGAGGCTTTAAAATACTCTTGTTTAACATCCGCTGGAAGGCCGCATTCGTTGGTGACGGTGAAGCGTGTCGCTACCTGCACCGCAGCGGCACCGTTTTCCAGAAACGAAACTGCATCGCTGCCAGTAAAAATACCGCCCGCAGCTACTAAGGGAATTGCCAGATTTTCTGCTGCCAGATAGCGTGCAATGTCATTGACAATGGTTTGCAGATCGTATTTTTCCCAATCCAGACCAAAACCAAGGTGGCCGCCGGCCAGCGGGCCTTCTACGACGATGTAGTCAGGCAGGCGATTGAGTTTGGCATTCTTACGTAAGAAAATCTGTAAGGCGCGCACGGAAGAGACGATGATGCCAAGTTTGGCATCGCGAAAACGCGGGTGGTCTTCCATCAGGCCGAAAGAGCCAAAATGTAGACCAGCGCTTAAAGTAATGCCATCAATACCGGCATCTAACGATGAGGCCAGACGCACTTTCAGCGTCTCACGCGGGGCGTTCATGGTCAGTTTTTCCATGCAATTGACGAAAATCATGCCATCGCCCCGTTTGGCTTCCATGGTTTTCCCTACATGATTTTTGGTCGCTTGCGCCAGACGCTCAAGATCAAATTTAATATCGGTTTTATCCGAATTATTGATATTGTATTTGTATTGTTTGGTTTTTTCTTTGACAAAGCTAGTGTCAAAGCGGCGATCTGACACGTCTTCCATCATGGCATCAGAAAGATGGCCGATGCCTCCGAGGCGAGCTGCTTCAAGCGCTAATTCGGCCGTTGAAATATCAACGCCCATTCCACCGATGATGATGGGGACCAGTTCATGCTTGCCCAGTTTCAGGCGGAAATCATCTACACGTTTCATTGTTATCCTTAAACCACATTGTCGTTTACAGCCGATGCTTGAGCAGGCACTTCCGAAAAAAACGCCAGGTTATTTTGGGCGGTGTCGCCAGATGCTACCTCATGCAAGTAAATGTCTTTTTTCGACGATATTTGCTACTATTTTCACTGTGTAGCACTATATTTATCTGCGGGCACAATTCTACCCTACGATGCATTTTTAGTGCCTTTGAAAATGGCATTGCTGAGCCAGACGGCGCGTATTCAAAGACACCAAATTTAACAGACAGTGGCCGCCGGCGACTTATCCTTCCTCAAGCTTTTGCCGAAAAATGCGCGCTTATTTAATTTCTATTCCGTAGGGTGGCTCATCGCCAGCCAGAACCCCGGTAGTCAGTGGCAAGCCTTCGCCTTTGCGTACCAGATAGTTGGAGTGCTCATAGACGTTGCTGCAGCCAGTTTCGGCGATTAAGGATTTGACGATGGTGACTTTCCATGCATCGACGCCGGCGGCCTGAAATTGACACACCAGGTATCCTGGTTGTTCCGCGTGATAATCCACCAGTAAGCCGGGCAGGCCATCTTCTTCGCCGTTGATCAGGCGCAGCGGTTTTCCGGGTTTTGCGTTGAGATTTTTGTGTTTAGCCAGTGCCGCCTGAATGCGCCGCTTAAACATGGCGTGATCGACCGCTTCTTTTTCATCGAAACTCCAGACCCGCGCCCGTATCTGCGATTTCGGGCTCCATCCGGCACGCGCCAGAAACTGACCGGAGGACGAGCGTACTAAGGCGGTTGCACCCGATTTCATTCTCTCATCGTGCTTGCCATCAACGCGCTCTACTGCCGACAGGTATATCCATGGCTGGCCTTCCAGCAAACTTTTTTCCTTACCTTGTTTGATGGTGATGATGAGCATGACTGATTCCGGTGATGTTTGAAAGGGATGTGTACCGGGCGGGAGTGGCGCCTGATTCGGGAGCGCAATATACTATGCTTAGTCGCCGTTGGCGGCATTTATTTGGCGGAAAAGGTATTAATTTCAGGACTTACGCAAATATTCACGTTTTTGCCGGGTGCACCTGGCGCACCCGGCAGATAGATAGATTTTGCGTAAGTCCTGATTTTGTACGATTGCCACATTGCGCCGCTGTTGAGCGGAAGACGCAATGCGGCTTGATACAAGTATTTTATAAACTTACTTTTATAAACTCAACTCCAGCACCTGACGACTGATGTCCAATGTGACATCGCGTTTTTCTCCCAGAGCGACCATGCGGTGAGTTTCCAGCGCTGCCAGAACCGGGCTGATGTCTTTAGCAGTAATCTGATAATCATTCAGTCGAGTTTTGACCCCCATTTGCTCGAAGAAGTCCTGGGTGCGGCTAATCGCTGCATCGATACGGCTATCCTCATCACCTTCGCGCAAATTCCAGACGCGTTCCGCATATTGCAGCAGTTTGGCGCGTTTGGCGTCTTTACGAATTGTGAGCATGCTTGGCAAAATAATGGCCAGGGTTTGTGCATGATCAAGGCCATGCAGTGCGGTAAGTTCGTGGCCTATCATGTGCGTCGCCCAGTCTTGCGGTACGCCGGTAGCGATGATGCCATTGAGTGCCATGGTGGCGCACCACATCAGATTGGCACGCACGTCGTAGTCCTCCGGATTGGCGAGGGCTTTCGGGCCTTCTTCGATCAGGGTTTGCAGCAAACCTTCGGCAAACCTGTCTTGCACCGGCGAGTTGACCGGGTAGGTCATGTATTGTTCCATGACATGAACAAAAGCATCGACCGCACCGTTGCCAACCTGGCGTACCGGCAGAGTATAGGTTTTGGTCGGATCCAGGATAGAAAACTGAGGAAAGCAATGGCGGCTGGAAAAAGCCATTTTTGCTTTGATCGATTTGCGCGTAACCACAGAACCACTGTTCATTTCTGAGCCGGTGGCCGGTAAGGTCAGTACGCTACCGAAAGGCAGTGCCTTGGTAATATTGGTGCCACGTTTTTCTAAAATAGCCCAAGGTTCGCCATCGTCAAATAAGGCTGCTGCGGCAACAAATTTGGCGCCGTCGATGACCGAGCCGCCGCCTACCGCCAGCAAAAAAGTGATCTTGTCTTGCTTGACAACATCGACTGCTTTCATCAGCGTTTCATAGCTGGGATTCGGTTCTATCCCGGTAAATTCAGTGACACTACGGGTACCGAGTGCCGCGATAACTTCATCAAATACACCGTTCTGTTTGATGCTGCCGCCGCCATACACCAGCAAGACTTTGGCATCGG
>JBBQNW010000066.1:0-13165 GCA_038330335.1 Burkholderiales bacterium
GAGCACCCAGGCATTGACGTTGTCTTTCAGGTAAGGCTCTAAGCCTTCGGACATCACACGTTTCTTCAGTGCTTTGTCCAGAATAGGAAACGCCACTTCGATACGACGGAACAGGTTCCGGCTCATCCAGTCGGCGCTGGCGAGATAGGTATCGTGTTGCAGATCGTTACGGAAATAGTAGATGCGCGAGTGTTCCAGAAAGCGTCCGATGATAGAGCGGACCCGGATGTTTTCTGATAAGCCGGGAACCTCCGGGCGCAAAGTGCAGGCACCGCGAATAATCAGGTCAATTTTCACGCCGTCGGCAGAGGCGGCGTATAAGGCGCGGATTACCGATTCATCCACCAGCGCATTCATCTTGGCGATAATGCGTCCGGGCCGGCCTTCTCTGGCGATTTTAGCTTCATTGCGGATGGCTTTAATGATCTGTGGCTGCAGGGCAAACGGTGCCAGCCAGAGATAACTCAGTTTATTCGGCTTGGTCAGCCCGGTCAGATGAATAAATACCTCATTGACTTCGGCTGCCATCTGCGGGTGCGCGGTAAGTAAGCCAAAGTCGGTATAAAACTTGGTGGTCGACGGGTGATAGTTACCGGTGCCCAGATGGGCATAATGACGCAGAACGCCGCCTTCTTCACGTCGTATCACCAGTGCCAGCTTGGCGTGGGTTTTTAAACCGACCACGCCATACACCACCTGCGCGCCGGCGCGTTGCAGTTTGTCGGCCCAGTTAATATTGGCTTCTTCATCAAAACGCGCCATCAATTCCACAATTACCGTCACCTCTTTGCCCTGACGTGCCGCTGAAATCAGTGACTCCATCAAGTCTGAATTCATGCCGGTGCGGTAAATGGTTTGTTTGATTGCCAGCACGTTGGGATCGAGAGACGCCGAACGGATAAAATCGATGACCGTCTGAAACGGTTGAAACGGGTGATGCAATAACACGTCTTGCTTGCTCAGCAGATTAAATATATTGGTGTTGGCTAACTTAGCGCTGGCTTTGGCGGTAAATGGCGGGAAACGTAAATTGGGCTGTTTGATATGGTCGACCAGTTCTGACAGCCTCACCATATTCACGGGACCGTCGACCTGATACAGACGGGCACTGTCGAGTGAAAATTGCTCCAGCAGGAAGCGTGACAACTCTTCCGGGCAATTTTTCGCCACTTCCAGCCGCACCGCGATACCAAACTGGCGGCCTTGCAATTCGCCTTGTAAGGCATGCCGCAGATTTTTGACTTCTTCTTCATCGACCCATAAATCGCTGTCCCGCGTGACCCGAAATTGTGAATACGCCAATACTTCGCGGCCGTTAAACAAATCACCGATATGGGCATGGATCACGGAAGACAGCAGGCAAAAAGAAATGCCCTTGTCGGATAACTCGTCGGGTAAGCGGATTACCCTGGGCAAGACGCGCGGCGCCTTGACAATCGCAATCGCGGTACCACGCCCGAAGGCATCTTTACCGCCCAGTGAGACAATAAAATTGAGACTTTTATTCACCACTTGTGGGAAAGGGTGAGCCGGATCGAGCCCGATCGGCGTTAGCAGCGGCCTCACTTCACGGTCGAAATAGGCTTTCACCCAGGCTCTTTGCGCTTCGTTTCTGTCGGTATGGCGTAACAGATGGATGCGCTTGCGTGCCAGCTGGGGCAAGATTTCCTGGTTTAATACGGCATATTGGCGTGTGGCCAATTCATGACATTCAGTTGCCACCCTATCCATCATCGCGACGAAAGCCGGATGTTGCGCTAATTCGCCATCAATTGTGTTTTGCGCCAGCAAGCTGGCGACGCGCACTTCAAAGAATTCGTCGAGATTACTGCCGACAATACATAAGTAGCGCAAACGCTCTAATAAAGGAATGCTGTGATCTTCGGCCTGTGCCAGCACCCGCCAGTTAAAGGCGATTTGTGACATTTCGCGATCGAGAAATATCACAGCACGCGATAGTTCCGGTTTTATCACAGCGCTTGCCTCATCGTTGGCAGGCAGCTTAGGGGGTTTTGCCTTAAGCTCTTTGGCGGGCACATCGGCTTCAGTGTTATTCTCCGGCAGGGGCAATGCTTGTTGGTCTGGCATAGTTTGTGACATGTCATAAAAGCGTTGGTCTCTGATTTTCTGATTGTAAGCAAGCAATATGACAAGTTTATGACAAACTATTGCGAAAAATTTATAGATTTCATAATTATTTCAGTCGCGTCATAATCTTGTCACATTCGGCTTGTACAGTTCGATCCGTGAAACTACTCACTATCAGATGTTGCCATGAGTCTGAACAAGTTCCGAATACTTAACCCTGAGGCGAATATGCAATTGAATCGTATCGTTACATCTCTGGTTGTTGCTGTTGGTGCAGCAATGTCCTTTTCCGTGGTGCACGCCGCTGATATGACTGGCGCTGGCGCAACATTTCCTTACCCAATTTATGCTAAATGGGCAGAAGCTTATAAAAAAGCAACAGGTAATGGTTTAAATTACCAATCCATCGGTTCCGGCGGCGGTATCAAACAGATCAAGGCAAAGACCGTCGATTTCGGCGCGTCGGATATGCCATTGAAAATCGAAGACCTCGAGGCTGAAGGCTTGACACAATTCCCAGCCATCATAGGCGGTGTGGTGCCAGTGGTCAATATCGAAGGGATTGCACCAGGTAAGATGAAAATGACCGGCGACGTATTGGCCGGCATTTACATGGGAAAAATCACCAAATGGAATGCCGCTGAAATCACGGCGTTAAATCCAGGCCTGAAATTGCCAACCGAAGAGATCACGGTAGTGCACCGTTCTGACGGTTCCGGCACGACTTTCTTGTGGACCGATTATTTGTCTAAAGTAAACGCTGAATTTAAAACAGCGGTCGGCTCATCGACTGCCGTGAAATGGCCAGTTGGCTTGGGTGGTAAGGGTAACGAAGGTGTTGCTGCCAGCGTTAAGCAAATCAAAAATTCCATAGGCTATGTGGAATACGCCTACGTTAAAAAGAACAAAATGACTTACACCATGTTGAAAAACATGGATGGCCAGTTTGTTGAACCAGACGACGAAAACTTTAAATCCGCCGCAGCAGGTGCTGACTGGGCAAAAGCCCCGGGCATGAATCTGGTGCTGACGAACCAGCCAGGTAAAGCAACATGGCCAATCACCGGTGCTTCATTTATTTTGATGCACAAGGCACAAGCCGATGCTGAAAAAGGTAAAGAAGTATTGAAGTTCTTTGACTGGGCTTTCAAAAATGGTGGTGCAATGGCCACTGAATTGGAATACGTCGCGCTGCCAGCACCGGTAATCAAGATTGTGCAAGAGAGCTGGAAAGCCAAGCTGAAAGATACTTCCGGTAAGGCAATGTGGTAAGTAGTATCGTTTCTTGTCATTCTTTTTGTTAAAAAATACGCATCGCTATTTGCCCGGTCTGGTCAGGGTGGACAGCGATGTGAAAACAGGTGGAAATCCATTCCATGCATATCCAACCCGCTCCGCAAGCTATGTCCCCGATTGAGTCCTCGATTGATCCCGCCAGCCAGCACAGTAGCTCGCACCGCATTCAGAGCAGTGATGAGATGTTCAGCTCAGCACCGGAATCCGCGCAGAGTGCACAAGTGAATATGGCGGCCGTGATGCGTCGCCAGCAATGGCAGGATTTCCTGTTTCATAAGCTCACCTTCAGTTTCGCCTTAATGGTGTTACTGGTGCTGATGGGTATTATTGTTTCCCTGGTCATCAATGCCTGGCCGGCGATGCAAGAGTTTGGCCTGGCTTTCGTCACCACCGTAGAGTGGGACCCCGTCAACGATAAATACGGCGGACTGATCGCCATCGTCGGTACCCTGGCCACCTCTTTGATTGCCTTGCTGATCGCATTTCCGATCAGCTTTGGTATCGCCTTGTTCTTAACCGAAATTTGCCCGCCGTGGTTAAAGCGGCCTTTAGGCACGTCCATAGAATTGCTGGCCGGTGTGCCCAGTATTATTTATGGCATGTGGGGCTTGTTTATTTTTGCGCCGCTGTTTTCTGAATACGTTCAGCCGGCGCTGGCCGGCAGCCTGGGTAAATTGCCAGTGGTTGGCGTTTTATTTTCCGGCCCGATGATAGGTATCGGTATTTTGTCGGCAGGGATTATTCTGGCGATCATGATTATTCCGTTTATTTCCTCTGTCATGCGCGATGTCTTTGAAGTCGTGCCACCGGTCCTGAAAGAGTCCGCTTACGGTCTGGGCTGTACCAAGTGGGAAGTCGTGCGCAAAATCGTGCTGCCATACACCAAAATCGGTGTGGTCGGTGGTGTCATGCTGGGTCTGGGGCGCGCCTTGGGCGAAACCATGGCGATTACCTTTGTGATCGGGAATGCGCACAAACTGTCGTGGTCTTTATTTTCCGCAGGTAACAGTATCGCCTCTACCCTGGCCAACGAATTTGCCGAAGCAGAAACGGTATTGCATACATCATCGCTATTTTTGCTTGGCCTGATCTTGTTTGTGATTACCTTTGTCGTGCTGTCGGCAGCCAAGCTTATGCTGCTGGGGCTGAGTAAAAAAGAAGGATCGACATAATGACAACTGTGAATAACTCAGTGTATCAACGCCGTTTGCTGATGCATAGAATCGGCATCGCCTTATCTTCGCTGGCGATGGCGATCGGGGTGTTTTTTCTGATGTGGATTTTATTCACGCTGCTGATCAAAGGTTTTTCTTCTTTGAACATGAGCATCCTCACAGAAACCACGCCCGCTCCCGGTAGCGATGGCGGCGGACTGATGAATGCGATACTCGGTAGCCTGATGATGGTCGGCACCGCGACCCTGATCAGTACGCCTATCGGTATTCTGGCAGGTATTTATCTGGCCGAATATGGCGATAAAAACTGGTTCGGTGCCGTAACGCGCTTTGTCACCGATATTATGTTGTCGGCGCCATCAATCGTGATTGGCCTGTTTGTGTATGCCATCTATGTGTTTCACGTCAAGCATTTCTCTGGCTGGGCGGGCAGCTTTGCCATTTCCCTGATTGCGATTCCGGTCGTGGTGCGTACCACGGACAATATGCTGGGCCTGGTGCCGACTAGCTTGCGTGAAGCGGCGTTCGCCCTCGGCGCACCGCGCTGGAAAGTGGCTTTGCTGATCCGCCTGCGTGCGGTCAAAGCCGGTGTCATGACCGGGATATTGCTGGCGGTGGCACGTATCTCGGGTGAGACGGCGCCTTTACTATTTACCGCCTTAAATAATCAGTTCTATAGCGCCAACATGAATCAGCCTATGGCCAATTTGCCGGTAGTGATCTACCAGTTCGCCATGAGCCCTTACGATAACTGGCGCGATCTGGCATGGAGCGGTGCTTTGCTGATTACTTTCAGCGTTCTGGGCTTAAATATTCTGGCGCGCACGGTATTTAGCCAAAAAGTAAAAAACTAATTTTTCTGGAAAAATAACATGTCTACTCCTGCTCACATGAACGACAAGCCTAAGGACAAGATGTCCATAGAGATTTCAGGCCTGAATTTTTTCTATGGCACTACGCGCAGCCTGCGCGATGTCAACCTGAATATCCGCGACAAGAAAGTCACGGCCTTTATCGGCCCTTCCGGCTGCGGCAAATCGACTTTGCTGCGCACCTTAAACCGTATGTACGATCTGTATCCGGGGCAGCGTGCCGAGGGCAAGATTATGTATCACGGTAAAAATATTCTGGATGCCGATCAGGATATTAATCTTTTGCGCGCCAAGGTCGGCATGGTGTTCCAGAAACCAACGCCTTTCCCTATGTCGGTCTATGACAACATTGCTTTTGGTGTGCGTCTGTATGAAAATCTGCCAAAAGGCGAGATGGATGAACGGGTTGAATGGGCGCTGAAAAAAGCCGCCTTATGGACTGAAGTTAAAGACAAACTGAATAAAAGCGGTTTGAGTTTGTCCGGTGGCCAGCAGCAACGTTTATGTATCGCCCGTGGCGTGTCGGTCAAGCCGGAAGTGCTGCTGCTGGACGAACCGACTTCGGCGCTGGACCCGATCTCGACGGTAAAAATTGAAGAGCTGATACACGAATTAAAACAGGATTACACCATCGCCATCGTGACGCATAATATGCAGCAGGCGGCGCGTTGCTCTGACTACACGGCGTATATGTATCTGGGTGAACTGGTCGAATTTGGTGAAACCGATCATATTTTTATGAATCCGGCCAAAAAAGAGACACAAGATTACATCACAGGTCGTTTCGGCTAAGCCGCAATCCCTTCCCGATAAAGAACTTAGGAGCACACTGATGACAGGCGAACACTCTTCAAAGCAGTACGACAATGACTTGGAAACCATCCGTTCCAAAGTGTTATTGATGGGCGGTTTGGTAGAAAGCCATTTTCATGACGCGATGGCTTGTTTTCGCAGTGGCAATATCGTGCAAGCGGCAGCCGTGATCAAGTCTGACGAAGAAGTGAATCGTCTGGAAGTCGCTCTCGACGACATGTGCAGCCAACTGATCGTCAAGCGCCAACCTGCCGCGAACGATTTGCGTACCGTCATGGCCACCGGTAAAGTCATCACCGATTTAGAGCGGATCGGCGACGAGTCAACCAAAATTGCCCGGATTGCGCATGAGGCGCATGTCATGACCAGAAACATCGCCATGTTCAGCGGTTACGAAACGGTACGCGTGCTGGCCAGCAGTGTCGCCGAAATGCTGCATCAGTCGCTGGATGCGTTTGCCCGGCAAGACGGGGATAAAGCGCTCAAGCTGATCGCCTATGACGAAATGATCGACAATGATTTTCGCTCCATTATGCGTAATCTGATTACCTTCATGATGGAAGACCCGAGCACCATCTCATCCTCGCTCGATGCCTTATGGGTCGCCAAGGCGATTGAACGCATCGGTGATCACGCCAAAAATATTGCCGAATACACGATCTATATTGTGGAAGGTAAGGATATCCGTCATTCCGATTACGCCGCTTCCAAACAAGGGCTACTGAGTTAATCCACGATGATGGCTGCTGATAAAACTACTATCCTCATCGTTGAAGATGAGCCGGCGATCGTCGAATTGGTGACCTTCACTTTACGTGCCGCCGGCTGGAACACCTTTGCCGTGAATAATACTGCGGAGGCCTGGGAATTTCTGCAGCGCCGCACCCCGCAACTGATTTTGCTTGACTGGATGCTGCCCGACCAGAGCGGTTTGCGCTTGCTCTCGAGGATACGTTCTGACCGGCATTTCAATGAAATGCCGGTCATCATGCTGACCGCAAAAAGCATGGAAGAAGACAAAATTGCAGGGCTTGACCATGGCGCCGACGATTATGTCACCAAGCCATTCTCACCGCGCGAGCTGACCGCACGTATCAAGGCGATGCTGCGTCGCAAGAGCCCCGAGCATGCGCAAGGCACTCTGGCGGCCGGTGGTATCGTGCTCGATCCGGTCAGCTGTTCTGTCAAAATCGATGAGCAGAAAGTCGAGATCGGCCACGCCGAATACAAATTACTGAAATTTTTCATGGCGCATCCGGAGCGGGTGTTTTCACGCAGCCAGTTGCTCGACAAGGTCTGGGGCGACCATGTCGTGATCGAAGAGCGTACCGTCGATGTCCATGTACTGCGTTTGCGCAAAGTGTTAAAAAATGCAGAAAACCTGATCAAGACCGTGCGCAGTGTCGGCTATATGCTGTCGGAAAAGTAAAATCTCCATGGCGATGTTGCCGCTGTTGTCAGCATCTGAGACAGCATCGGCGATGTGGCCTACCCTGTAGGCACGCTTACTAAGCTGTTGGGTACTCGCGTCTTAGCTCACTGCCTTGCTCCTGGATAGCGGCATCCGGCGCATTTTCGGATGCCGGCGACATTAATCCGGGGCATCCCGCAACGGCATGCGCAGCCGCGATCTGGTGCTGTCGCTATCGCGATCGCTATCGTTATCGCTATCGTTATTTTTAGTTCATCGTTTATGATTGACAGGCTCTAATGCATCCCCATCTCGTCTTTTGGATATCCGCGCTGGTGCGGATGATGATTGTTCTTATCGCTGCCAGCGTGTGCGGTTTTTTCTGGGGCGCAGTACCTGGTCTGGCACTGGGTCTGGTGGGAATGATCGTGCTGATCAGCATCCAGTTGCATTATTTACTCAGTCTGGCCGACTGGCTGGATAACCCCAGCAGTTCGCGTTTGCCGGATGGCTGGGGCGCGTGGACTGAAATCTTTTCACGACTGTATAAATTACGTCGCGGCGATGAAAAAAATCAGGCCGAACTAGCCGAATGGCTGGCACGTTTTCGTCAAGCCATGACGCTGCTGCCTGACGGCGTGGCGATTATGGACGATGTGATGTTTCTGGAATGGTGCAATCCGGCCGCCGAGCAACATTTAGGTCTGTGCCTGTTGCAGGACAAAGGCATGCGTGTGACCAACCTGGTGCGCACGCCGGAGTTTATCGATTACATCATACTCGGCCGTTACGACACCCCCTTAATCCTGGCGTTTCGCGAACGCAAACTGATTGTTCATATTATTCCGTTTGAAAACCGCCGGCAAATTCTGGTGACCCACGATGTCACGGAATCGGAACGGATCGACATGATGCGCCGTGATTTCATTGCCAACGCCTCGCATGAGTTACGCACCCCGCTGACCGTGATTAACGGGTTTCTCGAAATCGCCTCGATGCAACCGGACATGGAAGTCTCAATACGCTCTTCTCATCTGAAACTGATGTCCGAGCAGGGGGAACGTATGCAGCGTCTGGTGGAAGACATGCTGACCCTGAGCCGGCTGGAATCGATGGAATATGCGGTGCGGCACGAGCGCATTAACATGCACCTGATGCTGGATCAATTATTACAAGAAGGCCAGGCACTGTCCGCGGGCCGGCACGACATCCTTGTCGAGTGTGACGGCCCCGATATTATCGGCAGCAGCGATGAAATCCGCAGCGCGATGCTTAATCTGGTGACCAATGCGATCCGCTACACGCCCGAAAAAGGCGTGATCAGGCTAGTCTGGAAAAACCTGCCGCAAGGTCCTAAATTCATCGTGCAGGATGACGGTATCGGAATTAGTGCCGAGCATATTTCCCGCCTTACGGAACGCTTCTACCGGGTCGATAAAAGCCGCTCGCGCGAAACCCAGGGCACCGGGCTGGGTCTGGCCATCGTCAAGCATGTGCTGTTGCGCCACAAAGCCAATCTGATTATTGATTCGGTTCCAGGTGTCGGCAGTAAATTTTGCGTGCAGTTTCCGGCGAATATTATTGCCGCTACTTAAAGCCTGTCACCCGCATTTTGTCCTCGGTTGCCGTCCTGCTCGCGCATTTTTTCTTCCCCCGTATGGAGTAAAACAACCGCCTCAGTGCATTTCTGAGCGTTGTTGGTGCTTGCTCGAACACGGTTATTGCCCGCCATCTGTGATATTTGCGCCATATATACCGGCATCGGGCGCAGCTTGCTCTGCCTCCCCACCGGATAGCTTCTCCAAAACACAGCATAGCGGCAGGTTCGATATTTTCATGTGGAAGGTAAAACGTTCTGAAAGGAAACGAAATTTCACATTTTGACCAGCCTGATAGAGATCAAAATACGTTACACTAAAAATTGCTGCACACCAAAATAGGTGATCTGAAACACGTGTCAATTTCTCAGGGATAGTGGTATGGAAATGAACGTCTTGGTACTCGACGATGCGCCGATCAATGTGACTTTGTTATGCCGTTTGTTAGACAAGATTGATCATTGCAAATCGACCAGTTTTTTTGAGCCGGAAACCGCTTTAGCCTGGTGTGAAGAGCATGTTCCGGATGTCGTCATGGTTGATTACATGATGCCAGGCATGAATGGCATTGAGTTTATCCGTCGCTTTCGCAGCCTGTATGGCTGTTACGACATTCCAGTGTTGATGGTCACCGCGAACGATGAACTGGCATTGCGCTATGAGGCGCTGGAGGCCGGTGCCAATGATTTTCTGACGAAACCGGTCGATAGAATCGAGTTTTTGGCGCGTACCAAAAACATGCTGGCCATGCGAAAAAATCAAAGGTTTCTGGAAGACAGAGCCACCTGGCTAGACGTTGAAGTGAAAAAAGCCACGGCCGAAATTCGCTTACGCGAGCAGGAAACCATACTTCGCTTATCGAAAGCGGCCGATTCGCGCGACCCGGAAACCGGCGCCCATATTGTCCGTATGGCGAATTATTCGCGCGTCATTGCTGCAGAACTGGGCTTATCTGAAGCCGAGCAGCAATTGCTTTTTGAGG
Organism: Burkholderiales bacterium; assembly: GCA_038330335.1. Classification (GTDB taxonomy): domain Bacteria; phylum Pseudomonadota; class Gammaproteobacteria; order Burkholderiales; family Burkholderiaceae_D; genus Undibacterium. The sequence goes on from JBBQNW010000066.1 coordinate 10,236, forward strand.
CGGCGCCCATGCACGATATCGGTAAAGTTGGCATTCCTGACTATATTTTATTAAAGCCAGGAAAATTATCCGAAGACGAGTTCGCGATTATGAAGCAGCATGCCAGGCTGGGTTACGACATTTTATCCGGCAGCCAGTCAGAAATGCTCAGCGCAGGTGCCAGCATCGCCTTGTCTCACCATGAAAAATATGACGGTAGCGGCTATCCCGGCGGTTTAGCCGGCGACGACATTCCGCTGTTTGCCAGAATAGTCGCGGTCGCTGACGTGTTCGATGCACTCACCTCGGAACGCCCGTATAAATCCGCCTGGGACATCGATAAAGCCCTGGCTTTTTTGCATGACGGCGCCGGTAAACATTTTGACCCACGCTGTGTGGCCGCTTTTGTCTCAGATTGGCAGCAGATACTAGCGATCAAAGCGCGTTATCAGGAAGAGAGTGACGAAAAGAAAAATTTCGGATCGTTTTAAAACTGTTTCTTAAACGCACTATGGCGCTAGCAATCCCGCTCTTGGTGCTGAGGCCTGCAACGGCTTTTTTTAATGTTAAAGGTCTGCAATGAAAGTCGCTCAAGCCGTTCTGAATCATTTGCCGGCAGACTTGAGTCTGTTATCTGCACTTGCCAGCATCGATCCGCAACTGGTGCTGGTGTTTGGATACACGGAGCATTTTACCGATCCGGCGCTGGTGCAGGCGCTGGCCGAATATTTTCCGCATTCGCAGAGGGTGGGCTGTACCACGGCCGGCGGGATTTCGGCGGACGGGGTGGTGGATCACGCCACCGTCGTCACGGCCGTGCATTTTGATTCAGTCACTTTTTCAGTGGCAGTGGCACAGCTGGAGGAGATGGCAAGCTCGTTTGATGCCGGCGCAGACCTGGCAAAACAGTTGCTGGCGCCTGAGCTGAAAGCCGTGCTGGTGCTGGGGCAGGGGGTCAATATCAACGGCAGCGCCCTGATTGCAGGAATGGCCAGCGAGTTGGGCGAAAGCATGCCGGTGACCGGGGGCTTAGCTGCTGACGATGGCGCTTTCCTTAAGACTTATACCTTGTCCAATGACGGCGTTTCTACCGCAAATATTGTTGCCGTCGGCTTTCAAGGTGACAATTTGTTATTCTCGCATGGCAGTTTCGGTGGCTGGAAGCCGTTTGGTCCTAGCCGTAAAGTCACCCGATGTGTCGGCAATATCCTGTATGAGCTGGACGGTGCGCCGGCGCTGGATGTGTATAAACGCTATCTGGGCGAATATGCCAAAGACCTGCCCGGTTCGGGCCTGTTGTTTCCGTTTGAGATGTTGTCGGATATGCGCGAGTCGCTGGGGCAGATCAGGACCATACTCGGCGTCAATGAACTGGACGGTAGCCTGGTACTGGCCGGGGTGATTAAGCCCGATGGTTATTTACGCCTGATGCACGCCCAGACCAATGATCTGGTCGACGGGGCAGAAATTGCCGCCAATGCCAGTCTGCAAGGAATCCCCGCTGGTCACGGTCAGGCCTTGGGCTTATTAGTGAGCTGTGTCGGGCGCAAGCTCGTCATGGGCGGCCGGGTGGATGAAGAGGTCGAGGCGGTGCAAGATATTTTGGGCGCGCATACGGTGCTCAGCGGATTTTATTCTAACGGGGAAATTTGCCCTGGTTATCAACTGAAAGCCTGTAGTCTGCATAACCAGACCATGACGATTACCTATCTGGCCGAGAAGTAAGCATGGCGCATAAGTTGTCCTTACGTCAGTACAAAAGGCTCCTTGGTGTGAGCAGTGAAGAGCAACTCGCTGGCGTGCTCAGTGAGCTCGAAGCATTGGCAGCCTCAGGCAATATCAGTGGCAGTTCCAGTGCGATGTTAAGCGGGTTAAGGCAATTTTTTTTCCAGACCGATGAGGCGTATCAGCAAGCCGAGCGTGACCTTATCCTGGGTAGGCGAAGTCTGGAATTGAGCTCGAATGAACTGAGCGAAGCGAACCAGCATTTACGCCACGAAGCCGAGACCCGGCAACAGGTGATGTTGAGTCTGCGCCGCACCGCCAATGCGGTTCTGGCGCAGCTGGGAAAACATCTGGCGGATGAAGACGGTCTTGAAAACCTCAGTCATCTTTTATCTGGCCTGGTCAGTGAGTTACTCAGTACCCGCGACGCCCTCGAGCACGCGCTCGCCGCAATCAAAAATCAACAGTTTGCGCTGGATCAGCATGCCATCGTGAGCATCACTGATGCCAGAGGAAATATTCTTTACGCCAACGATAAATTTTGTGAGATTAGCAAATTTCCCCTCGCGGAACTGAAGGGTGTCAACCATCGTATTGTCAATTCAGGAGTGCATAGCCCGGAATTTTTTGCTGCTCTATGGGGCACCATCACTCAGGGCAAGGTCTGGCACGGCGAGATCTGCAACAAGGCCAAAGATCTGAGTCTTTACTGGACCGCGGCGACCATCGTGCCGTTTCTGGATGCAGATAATAAACCTTATCAATATATTTCCATACGTACCGAAGTCACCGAACAGCATCGCTTAAGAGAAAAAATAGAATCAGGGCGGCTGTTGCTGCAAAATGTGATGAACACCTTAGGCGAAGGGGTGTACACCCTTGATGCCGATGGCCGCTGTACTTTTCTTAACCCTGAAGCAGAAAAAATATTAGGCTGGTCGCTGCCGGAGCTAAGCGGGAAAGTTTTGTATGACGTGATACATTCCCGACGGCTAGATGGCTCGCTGCTTCGTCGTGCGGGTTGCGCGATCGGGCGGGCGGTGGGCGCTGGCCAGGTATTTCGTTCAGATCAGGAATATTTCGAACATCAGTCAGGACGCCTGTTTCCGGTGTCCATCGTGGCCTCACCGATTTTTGAGAATGGCCGTATCGTCGGTTCGGTTGCCGCGTTTCAGGACATTACCGCGAGACGATTGGCCGAAACCGCCTTGCGCGAGAGTGAAATC
>JBBQNW010000067.1:0-13164 GCA_038330335.1 Burkholderiales bacterium
TTATCGGCCTCTGCCATCATGGCGTAGGTAGTGTCTTTATAGGTCTTAAACTGCGACAGCGGGTCGGTCAGGAAGGCGATTTTCATGGGGCAGACAGTTTAGTAAATTTCCGGATTCGGATCGGTTTTTTCCAGCTCTAGCGAAGCGGCCAGCAAGGCCAGCCGCGCCACCACACCGTACATGTAAAAACGGTTGGGCGCCGCCGTGCCTGGTTTGGCGCGCATATCGGGTACCGCATGCTGATGGGCAAACGCCAGCGGCACGAAGTGCATACCCGGCGCATTGAGGTTTTCATCCACGCCACGGTCTTCATGCACGCGATAAAATCCGCCCACCACGTAGCGGTCTATCATATAGACCACCGGTTCAGCCACTGACTCGTTGATTTGCTCAAAGGTGTACACCCCTTCCTGCACGATCACATCAGTCACTTCCAGACCGTCTTTGACGACCGACATCTTATTGCGCTGTTTGCGGTTCAGGCCGCGTATTTCAGCCGATTCATGCACCGTCATGATGCCCATGCCATAGGTACCGGCATCGGCTTTCACGATGACAAACGGTTTTTCCTTGATGCCGTACTCTTTATATTTTTTACGGATCTTGGCCAGAATGGTGTCGACCGTGGCCGCCAGAGCGTCTTCACCTGTGCCTTCGTGAAAATTGATGTCACTGCATTTGGCAAAAAAAGGATTCAGCAACCAAGGGTCAATATCGACCATTTTGGAAAACTTCTTGACCACTTCATCGTAGGATGAAAAATGATTGGTCTTGCGACGCACCGCCCAGCCGGCATGCAGCGGCGGCAGCAGGGTTTGTTCCTTAATATTTTCCAATATCTTGGGAATACCCGCCGACAAATCATTGTTTAGCAAAATGGTGCAGGGATCGAAATTTTTCAGCCCGAGACGGCGGCCATTGGCGGAGCGCACCAACGGTTCGAGCATCAGTTGCGTGCCATCAGGTAAATCGATCGGTGTTGGTTCAAGGATTGATTCGTCTAAAGTACCGAGGCGAACGTGCAGGCCGGTCTGGCGGAAAATCTGCATTTGACGGGCAATGTTTTGCAGATAAAAAGCGTTACGGGTATGACGCTCCGGAATCAGCAGCAAATTTTTAGCGTCGGGACAATATTTCTCAATTGCCGCCATGGCTGCCTGTACCGCTAGCGGCAGCATTTCCGGTGCCAGATTATTAAATCCGCCCGGGAATAGGTTGGTATCGACCGGCGCCAGTTTAAAACCGGAATTGCGCAAATCTACTGAACAGTAAAATGGCGGCGTGTGTTCTTGCCATTCCAGCCGAAACCAGCGTTCTATCGCTGGCGTGGCTTCCAGTATCTTTTTTTCAAGATCGAGCAGCGGCCCATTGAGGGCGGTAACCAGATGCGGAACCATAATGACCTTTGTTTGTGTGCAGGATGTAAGAAAAACTACTCCGGCGCCGTTAAAGCGTGTGACCCGGGCAATTTTGCGTCAGTCCTGATGTGCTTAATTTTTATGCGTACATGCCGGCGCACAAGCCATTTACCGGCGATCAGCATGTAACACGGCGCACCGCGTATGAATTTTTGTAACGCGCTTGACCGCTTTGATAGATTGGGACGAATTGCCCGGTATCAAGCATCAATGCGATGGCTTGCTCTGCTGCGTTACTACCTTAGTTACTACCTTAACCACGCAGCCGGTGCATCGTACTGTTGCCAAAAATTACAGCGACTTGCCCAATAACGTGAAATGTTCCACCACCGGCGGCGACGCAAAAAAAGGACCGACAATCGCGCGCCACTGTAAAAAAGCCGGCGATTCACGGAAGTCGACAGTGTGATTTTCCAAGGTTTCCCAAAAAATCGTCAACACGTAGCGTTCCGGCGACTCGATGCCTTTATTTATTTTGTAACCACTAAAACCCTGGGCCTTAGAAATGACTTCATCCATGCCTCGTTGAATGGCAACATCAAAAGCGTCTTGCTGACCAGGTTGAATACGGATATCGGCGAGTTCAAGTATCATATTTTTCTACAATAATAGGGGTAAGCAGGGACAGCGATACCAGATTATGCCAGCTTTTACACCAGCGCCCGGTCACTCAGCTCTTTCTTGACATAAGCATAAAACACCGGTGCTGCCACGACTCCGGGCAAACCAAACAAGGTTTCCATGACCAGAATAGCGGTCAGCAGCTCCCAGGATTTAGCGTTGACCTTGGCACCGATAATGCGCGCGTTCAAAAAATATTCCAGTTTATGGATCACCACCATATACGCCAGCGAGATTGCCGCAATCTGCGGTGAGTGCGACAGGCTGACAATCACGATGACGGTATTGGAAACGATGTTCCCTGCCACCGGAATCAGGCCCACCAGAAAAGTAATGGCAATCATGCTTTTGGTCAGCGGCAGATGCACCCCGGCCAGCGGCAAGATCACGGCCAGATAAATTGCCGAAAACAGGGTGTTGATCAAAGAGATTTTGACCTGGGCGAACACAATTTTATGAAACATTTCACCCAGATTGGCGACACGCTGCTGCAGCGCGGCGGCAAAGACACGGCGCTGTTGATGGTCGTTCACGTCTTGCAGCGCCACCATGCTACCGATGATCATCCCGAGCAGCAGATGCACAATCAGTTGACCCGCTTCGGTACTCAGGAGTTTGGCTTCCGCGCCGTGTTCCCTGAGCCAGCCAGCCAGTAAATCTTTCAGAGAATCGACCCCGTCCGGTAAGCGGCTGCTCACCCACTCCGGCATCTGGCTGCGCGAAGTCTCGATAATATCGGCCATTCTTTGCAGCAAGCTATGTAAGCTGCCGGCATCGCTGCGAAAAAATACCAGCGCCGCCCAGCTGCCAATGCTGATGCTGACAATGATCAGTATCGATAACAGCAACACCGCGATCATGCGCGCTTGCCGGTTGTTAAATTTTTTCTCTATGGTCGGCGTCAGCACATGCACCAGTGAATACACCAATAATCCGGAAAACAGTGACACCAGCAGACCGGCTTTCAACACCAGCAGCAACGTCAATCCAGCCAGCACATAGGACGCGATGAGCGGCGGAGTTAATGCGGTTATTTTTTTAATCGAATTCATGAACGCTATGCTCTCTGAGATAGACGCGAAATTTAGCGTAAAAGACCATAAGCCGCACCCAACGCCAGGGCCAGTGCCGCCAGCGTGGCAATGGCAAATCCAGCCGCGCGTCTGGCCGGGTCACGATAGTAAGCCAGAGCGTACAGTATTCGGCCAAGCAGCCACAGCGCGCCGCCCGCGGCCGCTAGCGTATCGCTGAGCCAGTAAGCACATAACCACATGGCAGGGAAAAAGAACACCAGTTGCTCCACTGTATTTGTTTGTACCCGCAGAGCCCGCAGGAATTCCGGCGGCCCATCTACCGAAGGGGCATGCACCTGGTATTTTCCGCGCGCCGCGCCTACCTTGTAAATAATCCAAAAATACATGAGCAAAGTGGCCAGTGTTACCCAGGAGGTCAAAGGGAAGTGCATGGTGTGTCCTTTATATGAGTTCAGATGACAGATATGGTCTTGAAATGTCCACTATCAAGAAATACTTACAACATACTGTTACATTTTTCCAGTACGACTTTTTCTGCGTTCGCGCGTTACATACTCACTTACACCAAAGAACCGAGGTTTCCCATGATGATTTATGTAAAAAAATCTATAAAAATTGCTGCCACGATAACACTAATTGGTCTTGGGGCGACGATTTCCCCGGTACATGCCGCAGATTTTGAGGATTTTGCACGGGTGATCAACGTCACGCCTCAGCTTGAACAGGTCAATGTGCCGCGCCAGGATTGTCGTACCGAGTATGAGACTACGCAACGTTATCCGGTGCGCGAGCGGGAACGCGAACGCAGCAATGGCGGGGCGCTTGTCGGCGGCCTGGCAGGGGGGTTGCTGGGTAGCCAGATCGGTGGCGGGAATGGCAGGATTGCGGCAGCAGCAGTCGGTGCGATTACCGGCGCCATCGTCGGCGACCGCGTCGACAATAACGGCAATAACAATAATTACAACAATTACAACAACAATAACTACAATAATAATTATAACAACGGGCAAGCCGTCTACGACAGCCGGCCAGTACGCCAATGCCGCAACATTGACAACTGGGAAACCCGAACCAGCGGTTATGCCGTGACCTACGAATACCACAACCGCACTTACACCAGCGTCATGCCCTACGACCCGGGCAACCGCCTCCGCCTGCATGTGTCGATTACGCCGCGCCCTTAATTATTGCCTTTAGAAATTTAAATCCGCACATAATTGAGTACTCAAGAATGCCGCTTTTAGCGGCATTGTTTTATTTGAGCCAGATTAAATCGGTCTTCTTGATGGCTAGTTTCCAGCGGATTTCGCGTACACAATGAGCGGAATTTGAAATTTTTTATAGTATGATCTGGCCTCGGCATCATGCAAATTGATCTATGCCCGGCGATCAGGCCCGGCATCAACGTGGCAATGTAGTCTCTTCCCCTTCCGCTCATGCGCAAATTTTTAAGACAATATGGCTTGCTGGTGTGGCTTTCCCTGATTCTGGTCACGGGATTTGTCGGGGTTTTGCTAGCGGGTTATGGACTGTCGCGCGACACGCTGCAACAAGGCATCGCCGAGCAAAGTCTGCCTATCACCGGCGACAATGTGTATTCTGAAATCCAGAAAGACATCCTGCGCCCGGTGTTCATTTCTTCGCAAATGGCACAGGACACCTTTGTGCGGGATTGGATCCTTGATGGTGAGCAAGACACGGCGCCCATCCTGAAGTATCTGAAAGAAATCAAAACCAAGAACAATGCGGTTTCCAGTTTTCTGGTGTCGGATCTGACGCACCGCTACTATCATGCCGACGGCACGCTCAAAACCATCAGCGAAAGTGAAGTGCGCGATCTATGGTTTTTCAGGGTAAAAAAAATGAAAGCCGCCTACGAAACCAATGTCGATCTGGACCTGGCGAACCGCGACAACATGACGATCTTTATCAATTACAGAATCGTTGATTACAGCGGAAAATTCATCGGTGTCACCGGCATTGGCCTGCCCCTCGATTCTATGAAGCGACTGATCGATAGCTATCAGTCGCGCTTTCATCGCAACATTTATTTTGTCGATGCCAAAGGCCAGATCGTGCTGGCCGGTAACGCCGTGAAACGCCTGCATGACAATATTCTGAACGCCGCCGGCATCAGCGCAGTCGCGCCGCAAATACTGGCGAATAAAAAAAATGAATCCTTGCATCTCGACTATAAAATCGACAGTGACACGGTGCTGCTGAACTCGCGCTTCATTCCGGAACTGGGCTGGCATTTGCTGGTCGAGCAAGAACTGGGGAGTGAGCTGAAACCCTTAAACGATATGCTGATGATTACCGCCGCAGTAAGTGCTGCCATCATTCTGCTGGCCCTGACGCTGGTACTGCTGTCGGTCAGGCGCTATCAAAAGCGCATAGAAAAAACCGCCACCACCGATCAGCTGACGTCGCTGATGAACCGCCATGCATTTGAATTTGTCTTTCAAAACGCCTTGCTTGACAGCGAACGCTCGCGTCAACCGCTATGCGTGGCCTTGCTCGATATCGATTTTTTCAAGAAGATCAATGACAAACAAGGTCATCTGGTAGGCGACCATGTTCTCAAAGAAATTGCCATGATCGCCAAACGCTCATTACGTGAAAGCGATGTCATCTGTCGCTGGGGCGGAGAAGAATTTCTCATCCTGATCAAAAATTGTACCTTAGAAAAAGCCACCGCGATTGCAGAAAACCTGCGCAATACCATCGCCAACAATGATTTCTCGCGCACCACCGATCTGGCGCGCAATCGGCTGTCGATTACGGTCAGTATGGGGGTCGCGCAGTGCAAAGATAATGAGTCGGAAAACAGCGTTTTTGAACGCGCCGATGTCGCCTTGTATCAGGCCAAGGAAAACGGCCGTAACAGCGTTTATTTTTCAGAATGACGCAGCGCGCCGCTTAACTGGGTATTGAGTCTGAATCGGGGACTTAACAGACAATCAGCGGCGATTTCAGCCGCGCAGGCTATGCGCGGTTTTTAAGCCGTGCCAGCGCCACGGTTGCTGGCATAAAGGCCGCATATAAAGCGCCGGCATCCGCATTCCAGTGCGCCACCTGTTGCTGTTGTGCCGTCACTGTCTGCATATCACCGCGTGCAATCGGGCCGGTTAAGGCAGACACCGTTCCCATCTGAAATACATTGTCCAGGGTTTGCCGTGCCAGCGGCTCTGCCATCGCTGTTGCCAGCGCTGGCGGAATGCCGGCAGCCTGATAGACTTGCATGGCAGTTTCCAGTAGCGTCACCAGGTAATTGCTGGCAAACACCGATCCGGCATGATACAGCAGCTTATTGGCAGCACTGATCTGTACTACCGTGGCCCCGCTTGCCTGCAATGCGGGTGCCAGCACTTGCAGCGCTGCCGCATCACCTTCCAAACTGCAAATAGTGCCGGCAAAACTAGCCGCCACCTGTGCCGCATCGGCAAAGCTGCGCACCGGATGCAAACTGGCCACCAACACCCCTTGCGCGGAGGCCGCCGCCAGTTCAGTCGATGCCTTGGCCCCGCTGCAATGGAACACGATACTACCGGGGCGCAAGACGCCGCGCGCCAGCAAGGCCGCACAAGTGGCGGCAATCTGGTCATCCGGCACCGTCAACATGGTGACGTCTGCGGCCTGCAGATCAGCAAAATCGGCGACCGCCGCAACGCCATTGGTATCAGCAGCTGTTCCGGTAGCTGTTCCGGCATCAGCAGCGATAAACTGCCATGCCCGCTGCGCGCTGGCCAGACTGCGGTTACATACCTGCGCCAGTTGAAATACCTGATGCCGGACCAATTGCCGGCCCAGCACGCAGCCGACTTTGCCGGCACCGATAATCGTCAGACGTTTCATCCAGGCAGCCTCGCCATTACGCCAGACACTGCGCAGGAAAACTACGCAAGCCAGCCAGATCAAGAATGGTGATACCGCCGTAATCGACCGAGATCAGCTTTTTCTTTTCCAGTAATTGCAAAGCCTGATTGGCACGCTGACGCGAGACGCTGGAAATATAACCGATCTCTTCCTGAGAAATCTGCAGTTGCATACCGCACACCGGATTCAGGTAAGGATTAAACATCGCCGCCAGGCAGCGCGCCACGCGGGTGTCGGTATCGAGCATACGGTCGTATTCCACCAGCGAGATGAATAGACCGAGGCGCTCATTTAACTGCTGTAACAAAAAACGGTTAAACGGAATACTGTTATCGAGCAACCAGTTAAAGGTACTGCGTGGCATATACGCGACACGGGTGTCGCGCAGCGCCACCACATCGTATTTGCGCGTTTCAGTTTTCAGCAGCGAACCTTCGCCAAACCAGCCACCCGACAACATGCAACTGAAGGTGATGGTTTTACCCTCCGGCGAGATACTGCTCATTTTGAGAAAGCCGTCGATCACACCCATCCAGTAATCTACCGTGTCGCCCTTACGGCAGACATAACCGCCGGCCGGAACGAAACGCTCCACGACTTCAGCGGCCACCCTTTGCATATGCTCCGGTGTCAGCAAGCGGGCCCACATGGTGCGGACAAATCTCTCCTGGGGATCGTTCTTTTCCTGAGCCATATTGTGCAGTGCACCACCGATAGTCAATAATTAAATGCAGATTGTCGGGCAGATGACAGCGCAGTAAATACGAACTGTCTACTATCATCCCAACAAGAAAATAAAACTAAAAAGTTTGGAGACATTGTAAGCGACTATACATGCTACGTGAAGCCGCCTAGCCATGTCAGGCATAGTCATGCCTAGTCATGATACTCGCCCTCAAGGCAGTCCTCAGAATACTTTTTCATCGACACAAAAGTAAGATTTCGCTGTCGCCAGGCCTATGGCCTGCAAGTAATCACCGGTGCGATTGTGCCAGTCATTACACTGGTAAGTCAGTCACCAGCAAGCCGTAAGCATGCAGTAAGCGACGGTGAGGAGACTCTCAGTATAAAAACAGAAGATTGGTGGAGACCATGGCACACACAAACGCAAACAATGCACAGAACACGACTTTCCCCAAGCTATTGCTGCAACATGCGCAAGTGCGTCCGCAGCACCCGGCTTTTCGCGAAAAGCATTTAGGTATCTGGCAAACCTGGGGCTGGAAACAGGTTAGCGAAGAAGTACGTGCGCTGGCCTGCGGTTTGGCGGCTCAGGGCTTTCAACGCGGCATGAATTTAGCCATCATCGGCGACAACCGCCCGCATCTGTACTGGGCCATGGCCGCTGCCCAATGTCTGGGCGGCGTAGCCGTGCCCTTATACCAGGATGCCCCTGCCGCCGACATGATTTTTGCGCTGGAAAATGCCGAAATCGTGTTTGCCGTCGTCGAAGATCAGGAGCAAGTCGACAAGCTGCTCGACATCAAACAGAACTATCCGGCACTCGCCCATATCACTTACGATGACGATAAAGGCATGCGGCATTACCATCAGCCCGAGCTGACGTCTTACCGCCAATTGCAAGAACTCGGGCGCCAGTATGATGCCGCCCATCCTGACTTTTTTATGCAACAGGTGAACCTGGGGCAGCCGGACGATACCGCCGTCATGCTGTACACCTCAGGCACCACCGGCAAACCCAAAGGCGTATGCCAGACCCATCGCTCTTTTATGAGTGCCGCCAGCGGCGGAGCCAGTTTCGACAAACTCAGCGCGGACGACGACATTTTGTCGTATCTGCCGATGGCATGGGTTGGTGACCACCTGTTTTCATATGCCCAGGCGCTGGTCACCGGGTTTACCGTGAATTGCCCTGAATCCGGCGAAACCGTCCTGACGGATCTGCGGGAAGTAGGCCCGACCTATTATTTTGCGCCGCCACGGGTATTTGAAAACATGCTGACCACGGTCATGATCCGCATGGAAGATGCCAGCCAATTAAAACGCCAGCTGTTTCATCATTACATGGAAGTGGCACGCCGCGTCGGTGCCGATATTCTCGATGGCAAGCCAGTGGCATTGATGGACAGACTGCGCTATGCCATGGGCAATTTTTTGGTGTACGGCCCGCTCAAAAACGTTCTGGGATTAAGCCGCGTCAGAGTCGCCTACACTGCCGGCGCAGCAATAGGACCGGACTTATTTCGCTTTTACCGCTCGATCGGGATTAACCTTAAACAGCTCTACGGCGCGACCGAAACCTGCGCCTATGTCTGCCTGCAGCCGGATGGCAATATCAAGTTCGACAGCGTCGGCATGGCCGCACCGGGGGTCGAAGTCAAGCTGGCCGAGAACGGCGAAGTACTGGTGAAATCGACCGCCATGCTGAAGGAATACTATAAACGCCCCGACGCCACCGCCGAAGTCATGGATGCCGATGGCTACTTCCATACCGGTGATGCCGGCATCTTCGACCATGAAGGGCATTTAAAAATTATCGACCGTGCTGCCGACGTCGGCAAGATGAACAAAGGCGATATGTTCGCGCCTAACTATATCGAAAACAAACTGAAATTTTTCCCGTTTATTAAAGAAGCCGTGGCCTTCGGCCAGGCCCGCGACATGGTCTGCGCCTTTATCAATATCGATATGGAAGCGGTCGGCAACTGGTCGGAACGACGCGGCATTGCCTACTCTGGCTACACCGATCTGGCGGCTAAAAAAGAAAGCTACGACCTGATCGCTGAATGCATAGAAAAGGTGAATGCCGATCTGGCCGCTGAAGAGCTGATGTCCGGCACCCAGATCCACCGTTTTTTAATCTTACACAAAGAGCTGGACCCGGATGATGACGAGCTGACTCGCACCCGCAAAGTCAGACGGCGTTTTGTCGAAGAAAAATATAAGGTGCTGATTGATGCCCTGTACTCCGGCCGAGATTCCCAGTACATAGAAACCCAGGTCAAGTTTGAAGATGGACGAAAGGGCATGGTATCGGCAGATCTGCGCATCGTCGATGTCAAGACTTTCAATCCAGTGCAACACGCCGCATAGAACATGGCGCATAGAACATAGAACATAGAACATAGAGACCGCGATGATACACAACAGAAAAATCGGTGATGTGATTCTGGATTTACAAGGCATTTCGCTGTCGTTTGGCGGCGTCAAGGCCTTGACCAATATCTCCTTCAACGTCAAAGAACACGAAATCCGCGCCATCATTGGCCCTAACGGGGCCGGCAAAAGCTCGATGCTCAATGTCATTAATGGCGTCTATCGCCCGCAGCTGGGTGAAATTACGTATCGCGGCGTGCATCGTAAAGACATGGACACCCATGCGGCCGCCAAAAGCGGAATTGCCCGTACCTTCCAAAATATCGCCCTGTTCAAAGGCATGAGCGTCCTTGACAACATCATGACCGGTCGTAACCTAAAGATGAAAAGCAATTTTCTGATGCAGGCGCTGTACTGGGGACCGGCGCAAAAAGAAGAAATCGCGCACCGTGAAAAAGTCGAAGAAATTATCGACTTTTTAGAAATTCAGCACATCCGTAAAACGCCGGTGGGACGTCTCTCGTATGGCCTGCAAAAACGGGTAGAGCTAGGCCGGGCGCTGGCAGCAGAACCTGAAATTTTGCTACTCGATGAACCGATGGCCGGGATGAACGTAGAAGAAAAGCAAGACATGAGCCGCTTCATTCTCGACGTCAATGACCAGCTCGGCACCACCATCGTCCTGATTGAGCATGACATGGGCGTGGTGATGGACCTGTCAGATCGCGTGGTGGTACTCGATTACGGCAAAAAAATTGGCGACGGTACACCGGCAGAAGTGCTGGCGAATCAGGAAGTCATTAATGCGTATCTGGGCGTGGCGCACTAGCCGGTTAAAAAAGATTTACAAGAGGTGTTAACTAATTATGAATATCAATTTCTTTTTTGAAGTCCTGATCGGTGGCCTGCTATCCGGTGTCATGTATGCACTGGTCGCGTTGGGTTTCGTGCTGATTTACAAAGCCTCAGGCGTGTTCAATTTTGCGCAGGGCGCCATGGTGTTTTTTGCCGCCCTCACCTGCGTCGGCCTGACCGAAGAATTCGGCCTGTCTTTATGGCTGGCGATTCCGCTGACCATGGCCATCATGGTCGCACTGGGGCTGGCGATAGAACGGGTGGTGTTGCGGCCGCTGGTGAATCAGCCTGAAATTACTCTGTTTATGGCCACCATCGGCCTGACCTTTTTTATCGAAGGCCTGGCGCAGTTGCTGTGGGGTTCGCAGCCACACAAACTGACCTTGCCTATCGACGATGTCCCGATTGAATGGCTGCTGGAAAAATACAACATCATCGTCTCGCAATTCGATGTCATCGCCGCCATGATCTGCGCGATTCTGGTCACCGGTCTGGCACTGTTGTTTTCCAAAACCAAAATTGGCCGGGCCTTACGTGCCGTCGCTGATGACCATCAGGCAGCGCTGGCCGTCGGGATTCCGCTACAACAAATCTGGGGCATCGTCTGGGCCGTCGCCGGCTTTGTCGCGCTGGTCGCAGGTTTGCTCTGGGGTGCCAGAAACGGGGTGCAATTTGCGCTCACCTTCGTCGCACTAAAAGCTTTACCGGTCTTGATTCTGGGCGGCTTTACCTCAGTCCCGGGAGCGATTGTCGGTGGCCTGATCATCGGCGCATCGGAAAAACTGGCCGAAGTGTATATCGGGCCGCTGGTCGGTGGCGGTATCGAAGGCTGGTTCCCGTATGTCCTGGCCTTGCTGTTCCTGCTGGTACGCCCTGAAGGTTTGTTTGGCGAAAAAGTGATACGCCGGATTTGACGGCATTGTGCAGTTTTTGAAAACAAGTGCGCCAGGAATATTCCATCTTCCTGCGCCTTTCAGAGCAAAAATAGCGGTAAACCCGCGTCGCTATTGCCTTATAACTTTGAGCATTACGGCATTTAGCGCAGCGGTATAGAAAATAGAGGAAACCCATGTTCTATCGTGAAGCAGGTCAATTCAAACCCAGCTATGCTGCGGACAACCAGATTTTCCCCATCCGCCAAGACCGGATAGGGATGGCGCTGATCCTGGCGCTGGCCTTTTTTCTGGTGCCGTTTATCGCCTCGCCCTACACCTTTTCGGCGATCCTGATTCCGTTCCTGATTTTTTCTCTGGCGGCACTGGGTCTGAATATTCTCACTGGCTATGCCGGCCAGCTGTCACTCGGTTCGGCAGCCTTTATGGCGGTCGGTGCATTTGCCTCGTATAACTTTATCTTGCGCATTCCTGGCATCCCTGTGTTGCTGGGCTTTGTGCTGGGTGGCTTATCGGCGGCGATGGTGGGGATTGCGTTTGGCTTGCCTTCACTCAGAATCCGCGGCTTCTATCTGGCGGCGGCCACTCTGGCGACCCAGTTTTTTGTCGTGTGGTGTCTGACCAAGGTGCAATGGTTCACCAATTACAGCTCTTCCGGCGTGATTACTGCACAAGAAATGGTGATTCTTGGGATCAGCTTTACCACCCCGGTTAAAAAATATCTGCTGACCCTGAGCATCGTTTGCGTCATGGCGCTGCTGGCCAAAAATATGGTGCGCTCCAATGTCGGGCGTTCTTGGATGGCAGTGCGCGATATGGACGTGGCAGCAGAAGTCATAGGTTTTCGCCTGATGCGCACCAAGTTGCTGGCGTTTGCGGTGTCCTCGTTTTATTGTGGTATCGCCGGCGCCTTATATGCTTACGCCTACCTCGGCACGGTAGAACCGGAAGCCTATAACCTTGACTTGTCTTTCCGGATTTTGTTCATGATCATCATCGGCGGTGTCGGCTCTATCCTTGGCTCTTTCCTCGGTTCTGCCTTCATTATTTTGCTGCCGATCGCCCTCAACCTGATCGCCCATGCCTTGTCGCTGCCCACCAATGTGGCCTCTAACTTAGAGTTGATGGTATTCGGTGCCTTGATTATTTTCTTCCTGATTGTAGAGCCGCACGGACTAGCGCGTCTGTGGCAAATCGCCAAGGAAAAGCTCCGCCTCTGGCCTTTCCCGCACTAAGTTTTCAGCACTAAGTTTTCCGCATTAAGTTTTCCGCACTAAGTTTTACGCACTAAGTTTGTTCCGTTAAGTTGCATGCAGCATTTGTAAGAATCAATTTGTACCATTGAATTTGTCGCAATCAAGGTTTTAGATTCAATTAAAACCACAATAAGGCTGCTGTGGCGCCCACACC
>JBBQNW010000068.1:0-13129 GCA_038330335.1 Burkholderiales bacterium
GACGCGGAGTGCAGCATCCGCTTATTGTCAGCGCCATTTTTTTCCATGAGACTCCTGTTATCAAGACTAAATAAGCTTCCAAGTCGCATTAAATACGACAATATCAGGCGACTGAAAGTCAATTGCGTGAATATTTTGCTGCTAAGCGACTACTGGCTCAGTAAACTGCGCATTTGCTAGTAAACTAAGTCTGGTTTCACAGCGCTGTTCAGCCATGCCATGTTGCTGTATGCATCAATACAGGTAAGGCATTACTTAGCGCGGCGGACTAATGATAAAAATAAAGACAATTCAACCGGCGCGGCCAGAAAGTTACTTCCATGCGCATTTTGCTCGCAGAAGACGATAGCGTACTTGCAGACGGCTTGACCCGTTCACTCAGACAATCCGGCTATGCCACTGATTGTGTCAGTAACGGCCAGGAAGCTGATTCTGCTCTTTCTACTCAAGATTTTGATCTGCTGATACTCGATCTTGGCTTACCTAAACTCAGTGGCCTTGAGGTGTTGCGACGTTTGCGCGCGCGTAACTCACATTTACCAGTACTGATTTTAACCGCAGCCGATTCTATTGAGCAGCGCGTGAAAGGGCTGGATCTGGGCGCCGATGATTACATGGCAAAACCTTTCGCGCTGTCGGAACTGGAAGCGAGGGTCAGAGCTTTGACCAGACGCGGTGCCGGCGGTGGCCCGGCGCTGATAACTCACGGCCCGCTCAGTTACGATCAGGTCGGGCGCATCGCGTATATCAATGAACAAATGTTAGACCTGTCCGCAAGGGAACTCGGTTTGCTGGAAGTCTTGTTGCAAAGAACCGGGCGACTGGTCTCTAAAGAACAACTGGTTGATCATCTGTGCGAATGGGGGGATGAGGTCAGTAACAATGCGATTGAAGTCTATGTTCACCGATTACGAAAAAAAATCGAAATTGATGGTGTCAGAATTGCCACGGTACGCGGTTTAGGTTATTGCCTTGAAAAATTTTTCGTAGCACCTGCCGCTGCGATCAAGGCGGTAACGCCGTCGACTAACAGCGAACAGTCATGACGACCTTGGGCGGAGCCAAAGAAATGCCGGCACCGCGCGCCTCATTCACGCCAGACGATACCGATACCGCTGGCACCGCCGACACTTCCGCCACTTCCGACACCTCGGAGCGGGATTTGCACAGCCCGCCGCCGGAAAAAATCCAACGCTCCTTGTTTGGCGAGATTCTTGACTGGATGTTGGTTCCCTTGCTGCTGTTGTGGCCGATGAGTATCGCCATTACCTATCTGGTCGCCAAATCCATCGCCAATCAACCGTTTGACCGGGCACTGGAAGATCAGGTGCTAGTGCTGTCGCAACAAGTGAAGCAATTTGATGGCAAGGTGGTCACGCAATTATCTAATCCGGCGCGCGATATTCTCAGAGCCGATGATCTCGATAATATTTACTTCCAGATCAGGGGATTTGGCGGCGAGTTGGTTGATGGTGACCGTGATCTGCCCTTGCCGGTAGAGGAAGAAAAATCACTTGCGGGTAGCGTGGTTTTTAGAAATGATCATTTGCATGGGATCGATATCCGCGTTGCGTACGGCTATATCGACCTGAATAAGGCGAGTGCGGGAAATCCGGTCACGACTAATGTCGAGCCGCGCCTGGCACTGATACAAGTGGCCGAGACGCTGGAAAAACGTGCGGTGCTGGCCAACGAGATCATCAAGGGCGTGATTTTGCCGCAATTTATTATTTTACCGGTGGCGCTGGCGCTGGTCTGGTTTGCGCTCAGTCGCGGGCTGTCTCCGTTGGCCGAGCTGCAGCAAAGAATACGTGCTAGAAAGCCGGATGATCTGAGTCCGATTGACTCGCATCAAGTGCCGGAAGAAATTACGCCCTTAGTGCGTTCGCTCAACGATATGCTGGGGCGAGTGTCACAAACCATCGCTATTCAGAAACGCTTTATTGCCGATGCCGCGCATCAGATGAAAACCCCGCTGGCCGGGATGCGCATGCAATCTGAATTAGCCTTGCGCCAAACCGATCAGCACGAAATTCATCGCTCCTTACTGCAATTGTCGAAAAGTTCGGAAGCCGCAACCCGTCTTATCAATCAATTGCTGACACTGGCGCGCGCTGAAAATCAGACCCCTGCCACACAGGCGTTGGAGGTGATCGAACTTTCCGAGCTGGCGCGCACCACGGTGCAAGACTGGATTCCAGCCTCGTTTTCCAATCGTATCGATTTGGGTTTTGAACAGGCCGATGCGCCTATCCACATCTTTGCTAACCCGATGATGCTGCGTGAACTGTTAAGTAACCTGATCGACAATGCCATTCGGTATACGCCGCAAGGTCACAGCGTGACGGTACGTACCGTCATCAATAAGGATCAGGAATTAGCCATACTGGAAGTGGAAGACAACGGGCCGGGCATCGCAGTGGCCGAGCGGGAACATGTGTTTGAACGGTTTTACCGGATTTTAGGCAGTAACGTGCAGGGCAGCGGGCTGGGTCTGTCGATAGTGCGCGAGATTGCGCAGCAACATGAGGCCCAGATCGCGATTGTTGATAACCCGCAGCATCAGGACCCTCAGTATCCGGGTTGTATTTTTCGGGTGTCTTTCAATATGAATCCTCACGCCAGCTTAATGGAAGACAGAACCTGATATGCGACCCATTATTCAGCATAAATCTTCCGTGTATTGGCGGCAAACCCGCCGCCTGACCACCGCTTTGCTGCTGGTCTGGCTGGCGCTGAGCTTTGGCACCTTGTATTTTGCGCGCGAACTGGCGTCAATTTATTTCTTTGGCTGGCCCTTGTCTTTTTATATGGCGGCGCAGGGGCTTACTTTATTGTATGTCGTGATACTGGCGGTTTTTTCCATCAGTTCACATTGGATAGAGCGGCAGCAGAAAAATTCTCAAAAGGATGGCAAAAATGGCTGAGCGAGGTTTTACAAAAAAACTGGCGTATTACTACGCCTGGTACACCTTGCTGTTTCTTGTTTTCCTGATCAGTCTTGCTGTGCTCGAAAAAGAAGGTGTGCCGCGCGCCTGGATCGGTTACTTATTCATGTTTGCGACTATTTTGTTGTACGCAGGCATAGGCGTGATGAGTCGCACCTCGGATATTTCGGAATACTACGTCGCCGGCAGGCGTGTCCCGGCTATTTTTAATGGTATGGCAACGGCGGCAGACTGGATGTCGGCTGCCAGTTTTCTCAGTCTGGCCGGTGGCCTGTATTTGCAGGGGTTTGACGGTCTCGCTTACATCATCGGCTGGACTGGCGGATTTTGTCTGGTGGCGCTGCTGATTGCGCCGTATATACGTAAATTCGGGCAATACAGCATTCCGGATTTTTTGGGTACCCGTTTTGCCGGTGCCAATGGCAGCAATATCGTCAGGGTGCTGGCGGTGATTGCTACGGTGATAATCTCGTTTACCTATGTTGTGGCGCAAATTTATGGCGTTGGCCTGATCACGTCCCGCTTTACCGGCGTCGATTTTTCGGTCGGGATATTCCTCGGTCTTGCCAGTATTTTGGTCTGTTCATTTTTAGGTGGTATGCGTGCCGTGACCTGGACTCAGGTGGCGCAATACATCATCATTATTATCGCTTACATGATTCCCGTGACATGGTTGTCGGCCAAACACACGCAGATGCCGCTACCGCAAATTGCTTACGGTGAGATTTTGCCGAAACTAGAAGTGCTGGAGACATTTTTTGCCAGCGAACCGAAAGAGCAAGAGGTCCGTTCTATTTTCAGGCAACGCGCTACTGTCTTGCAAAAGAAAATTGAACAGTTACCAGCCTCCTGGGAAAACGGCCGTTTTGAGTTGCTCCAGCAATTAGATGAGCTGAAATCTGGCAGCGGTTCGCTGATCGAGATCAAGGGGGCCAGTAAGGCACTGGCCAATTACCCCAAAACGCCGGAGGAAGCGAAGGTGCGCTGGCTGGAACTGAAAAGTGCCAATCTGTTGCGTGCCGAACCGGTGAATTCGCATTACACGCCGTATGCCGGTAAAGACCAGGCAGACTCGGATAGTAAGCGCAATAATTTTATGGCCTTGGTATTTTGCCTGATGGTGGGTACCGCGGCTTTGCCGCATATTTTAATTCGTTACTACACGACGCCATCGGTAAGGGCTAGTCGCGATTCGGTATTTTGGTCGCTGTTCTTTATTATGCTGCTCTACATCAGCATTCCTGCACTGGCAATTTTAGTGAAGTACGACATCTATACCTCACTGGTCGGCACCGATTTTTCCAAATTGCCGTCCTGGGTGACCTATTGGGCGAGCATCGACAAGCTTAATCCCCTGGTCAATATCGTCGATATTAACCATGACGGGATTGTCCAGTTGGCTGAAATTTCACTCGACGCCGATATTGTGGTGTTAGCCACCCCGGAAATCGCCGGTTTGCCTTACGTCATTTCCGGTCTGGTCGCAGCCGGTGGTTTAGCCGCGGCGCTGTCGACCGCTGACGGATTGCTGTTAACCATTTCCAATTCTTTATCGCACGATATTTATTACAAAATGGTCGATCCGGGGGCGTCTACCCAAAAGCGCGTCACTATTTCTAAATTATTGTTGCTCGTGGTAGCGTTGGTTGCCGCCTATGTGGCCTCGTTGAAGCCAGCTGATATTTTGTCGCTGGTGGGCGCGGCATTTTCCCTGGCCGCTTCCACTTTGTTTCCTGCACTAGTTTTGGGCATTTTTTGGAAACGGGCCAATCAACACGGTGCGATTGTGGGAATCGTGCTGGGGTTTGCGGTCTGTGTATTTTATATGCTTAGTACGCATCCGCTCTTTGGTGGCACGGCCGCCAATCAATGGTGGCATATTGCGCCGATCTCGGCCGGCGTGTTTGGCGTGCCGGCAGGGTTTCTCAGCATAGTGCTAGTTAGCTGGTTGAGCGCGCCGCCGGATCGGCATACGGGTGATCTGGTTGACTATATCCGGGCTCCTTAGTTTTACCTAGATGCCTTGTTTCAGGGCGCCACGGAAGTTGCTGAGCTTGTTGAGGTAGGTAAAACCGCTTGTTCATGAAGCTGGCGCGCTTCTTGCTGCTACTTTGTGTGAAGAACCTACACAAGTCCAACCACAGCGATCA
Organism: Burkholderiales bacterium; assembly: GCA_038330335.1. Classification (GTDB taxonomy): domain Bacteria; phylum Pseudomonadota; class Gammaproteobacteria; order Burkholderiales; family Burkholderiaceae_D; genus Undibacterium. The sequence goes on from JBBQNW010000068.1 coordinate 5,099, forward strand.
CACATCATGGCAAAATTTTTTAATGAAATGACGGCAGATGGCACAGGGTTTTCAGCCACAACAGCCGCCGCTACCCGCGAACATTATCGTGAATTTGCCACCTGGCTGAGTCAGCAGGCAGCGGAAACCATACAGCACAAGCGCGCCGAGGCTGATCTCTTATTTCGTCGGGTCGGCATTACCTTTGCGGTGTATGGCGATGATGCGGGAACCGAACGTCTGATTCCTTTTGATATTATTCCACGCATTATTCCTGCGAGCGAATGGGCGCAGTTGCAAGCGGGGTTAGTGCAGCGCGTGAAAGCGCTGAATATGTTTATTCATGATATTTATCATGATCAGAACATTATTAAAGCCGGCATTATACCGGCCGGGCAAATCTATCAAAATGCCCAATACCGGCCAGAGATGCAGGGGATTTCGGTGGCCTCGGACATTTATGCGCATATCGCCGGGATCGATATTGTGCGTGCCGGGCAGGGCGAGTTCTATGTGCTGGAAGACAATCTGCGCGTCCCTTCCGGCGTGTCATATATGCTGGAAGACCGCAAGATGATGATGCGCCTGTTTCCTGAACTGTTTGCGCGAAACAAAATTGCCCCGGTAGATCATTACCCGGATCTGCTGCTCGATAATTTACGCTCGGTTGCCCCAGTCGGGGTGGACGATCCGACCATCGTCGTCATGACCCCCGGCATGTACAACTCGGCCTACTTTGAACACGCGTTTCTGGCACAGCAAATGGGGGTAGAACTGGTGGAAGGGCAAGATTTATTTGTCAACGACAATCACGTCTACATGCGCACTACGCGCGGACCAAAGCGGGTTGATGTGATTTATCGCCGCATTGATGATGATTTTTTAGATCCGCTGGCATTTCGTTCTGACTCAAGTATCGGCGTACCCGGCTTATTGTCGGTGTATCGGGCGGGCAGGGTGACCTTGACTAATGCGATCGGCACCGGTGTGGCCGACGATAAATCGATTTACCCTTTTGTTCCCGATATGATTAAATTTTATCTTTCGGAATCCGCGATTCTCAATAACGTCCCGACCTATCAATGCCGCAAACCGGAAGATTTGGCCTATACCCTGGCGCATTTGCCCGAGCTGGTGGTCAAAGAGGTGCATGGTGCCGGCGGCTATGGCATGTTGGTCGGCCCTGCATCGAGCAAGCAGCAAATCGAAGATTTTCGCCAGCGTCTGCTGGCCAAGCCCGATGGCTATATTGCCCAGCCTACCTTGGCGCTGTCAGCTTGCCCTACCTATGTTGCGAGTGGGATCGCGCCGCGCCATATCGATTTACGCCCTTTCGTGCTGTCGGGTAAAACGATTTCCATGGTGCCTGGCGGCCTGACCCGCGTGGCCTTGGAAGACGGTTCCCTGGTGGTGAATTCATCGCAAGGTGGCGGTACTAAAGATACCTGGATATTGGAGAAATAACATGCTCAGTCGCACCGCAGACCATTTATTCTGGATGGCACGCTATACCGAACGCGCCGAAAATACTGCCCGTATGCTCGATGTGAATATACAGACATCGATGTTGCCGCAATCTGCCGAGGATGCCGAACAAGGCTGGCGCGCCATGCTCGGGATTTCAGAATTGCAGGAAGCATTTGATCAAAAATATGGCTTGCTCAATGCGAAAGATGTTATCGACTTCATGGTGCGGGATCCTGATAACCCATCCTCAATTGCGGCCTGCCTGACCGAAGCGCGCGAAAATGCCAGAGCGGTACGCGGCACCTTGACCACGGAAGTCTGGGAAACCCAAAATGCCACCTGGCTGGATATGCAAAAGCGTCTGGACGGCGGTCTGCTGGAGCGCGACCCGAGTCAGTTTTTTGAATGGGTTAAATATCGCTCGCATCTTTCACGCGGCGTCACGCTAGGCACCATGCTCAAAGATGAAGCCGTTTATTTTATTCGCCTAGGCACTTTTTTAGAGCGCGCCGACAACACTGCGCGCATACTCGATGTGAAATTTCATGGCGCTAAAGAGAATGCGCAAAGTGAAGAAATCGCCCAGCGCGATTTTTATTACTGGGCAGCGTTGTTGCGCTCGGTCTCGGGTTTTGAAATTTACCGCAAGGTCTATCGCGATGTGATCACGCCGGCCAGGGTGGCCGAATTACTGATGCTGCGTGGTGATATGCCCCGCTCGCTGCTGGCATGCGTGGAAGAAGTTGTTCATAATTTGAAACAAGTCAAAAATGACGCTTCCGCCGATACCGAGCGCCTGGCCGGCAAACTGCATGCAGAATTACAGTTTTCACGTATAGAAGAAATTTTGGAAACCGGTTTACACGATAGTCTGGATAAATTTTTAGAACGTATTTTTGAACTCGGCAATCGTATCAGTCGCGATTTTCTGGTACCTATTGTCGCCTGACAGGAGTGTTTTTTAATCTTATGCAGCTTTCCATCAGACATCAGACGGTCTATCGCTACAGTGCGCCGCTGGCTTACACCATCCAGCAACTGCGTCTGACGCCACGCCTCGAATCGCATCAGCGTGTCCTGGCCTGGCAGATGCATACATCAGGGCATCGCCATGCCTACACGGATGCGTATGGCAATTTGTCGCATATGCTGACCATTAATGGCTCGCATACCGAGGTGGCGATTGTGGTGCAGGGCTTAATCGAGACCACGACCCCGTATTTGGGCCGGCTGATGGATGCAGAAGTGCTGCCGCCGCTGGTGTTTACGGTGGCGACGCACCTGACGGAGCCAACGCCGAGTATTCTCGATTTTTCTGCGCGCGCTTTACCGCAGGCCGGCTCAGTTCAAACCAGCCAGCTGCTGACACTGGCCGAGCATATTCGCGCTGCCGTGGCCTACCAAAGTGGTAGCACCATCGTCACCACCAGTGCGGCCGATGCCTTGCAATTAGGTTCCGGCGTATGTCAGGACCATGCGCATTTGTTTCTGGCCTGTTGTCATGCGCGCGGCATTCCGGCGCGCTATGTGTCGGGCTATATTGATCCCGGCACCACCGACCATGCGGCCAGCCATGCCTGGGTTGATGTCTGGGTCAGCGAGAAGATTTTTTCAGGCTGGGTCAGCATCGATGTGACGCACGCTTGTTTGATGACCGATGCCTATTGCCGGCTGGCGATAGGCCGCGATTATGACTCCGCAGCGCCGGTGCGCGGGGTAAGGCGTGGGGGCGGGCAAGAAATGCTCAGCGTGCAAGTACAGATCGCACCGGTGAACACCGCCTCGGCTCTGGTGTAAAATCGTGGTTTTGAGGAAAAACTGACGATCATGACTTACTGTGTTGGCATGCGCCTTGATGCCGGGCTGGTTTTTCTCTCCGATTCCCGTACCAACGCCGGTGTGGATCAGGTCGGAACATTCCGTAAAATGAGCGTGTTTGAAAATCCGGGTGACCGCATGCTGGTGCTGATGACGGCCGGTAATCTGTCTATCTCACAATCGATACGCGAGCTGGTTTCCTCGCATGTCAGTGCCGATGGCCATAGCATCTGGAGCGCCGCCACTATGTATGAAGCCGCCCGCATTCTGGGTGACGCGGTGCGCACTATTCATCAGCGGGACGCCAAAACGCTGGCGGAGTTTGGTATCGATTTTAATGTCAGCCTCATTTTGGGTGGCCAGATCAAAGGCGAGCGTTGCCGCTTGTTTCAGATTTACTCGGCAGGCAATTTCATTGAATCGCATAATGAAAACACCTATTTCCAAATCGGCGAAGCCAAGTATGGCAAACCCATTCTGGATCGCGTGGTGACGCCGGCAACCGCTCTTGATGAAGCTGCCAAATGCGCGCTGATCTCAATGGATTCTACCTTGCGTTCAAATATTTCAGTCGGTTTGCCACTCGACTTGCTGGTCTACGAGACCGATAGTCTGGCGGTGACACGCTTCGTCACTATCGACGAAAAAAATCAATATTTTCAAATGATACGCAACACCTGGGGCCGTCAGCTTAAGAGTATATTTGAAGCCATTGACGACCCGGTATGGGACGCCGCCCCCGAGGTCAGCGACAATGTTTTGTCTTCAAGTCAAGCGCATAACCAACCAGTGCGGGTGACGCTTCCTGACGGTGTTGCATGCAATAACGAGACACCGGTAACGCTGCAATCACTGGCGCAACAGACCTGTAACAACACACAGGCTTGAGAAACTTGATCGTTGCATTGATTTCGCTGACGCCTTAGCATGGTGTGACGGTTCTTCACCACTCGTATTTCCCCTGTCGCTCAACGGATCGCCTCAGTCGTATTGCATATAGTCTATTTCTCAATTTTGTAGCGCTGAATAAAGTTTTGCCGTGTGTAGTCTGTGGTGCTGCCTGTGTATGATTGCCGTTGAGAAAAATCAACAGCAAGTGATGTGCCGGCGTGCCGGATGTTACGGGTGACAAGGGTTCGCTCAGGCTCGACTTGATGGTTGTTTGGGCTAGCGTAGCGCCAATGGTGGCCAGACCAGATCTTGATCGTTTGTTGTCTGTTGTTTTATTTTATTTTGTTTTGTTTTGTTTTTTTGTTTGATAATTTGATAATTTAATAACGGGATCTGCGGTTATTTCATTTAGACAATCGATTTATCTGGAGCCATTGAATGCAAGCACCATTATTCCCCGAGAATGAATCGGAGCGTCTGCAAGTCTTATTGGCCTGCGATATTCTCGATACGCCGCAGGAAGAGCGCTTTGATCGCTTAACTCGTCTGGCGCAGCAGATGTTTGGCGTGCAAATTGCCTTAGTGTCGATCGTCGATGCAGATCGTCAATGGTTTAAGTCACGCCAGGGCTTGGATGCCTGCGAAACCGGGCGAGATATTTCATTTTGTGGCCATGCTATTTTGGCGCCTGAGGTATTTAATATTCCCGATGCGAGTTGTGATTCCCGTTTTGCAGATAATCCCTTAGTCACCGGTCCACCTTATATACGTTTTTACGCCGGCGCTCCTTTGAGTACCAGCGCAGGGCAGCGCATTGGTACTTTATGTATCATTGACGACAAGCCCAAGACCTTAAGCCTTGCCCAGATCGCCTCATTGCGCGACTTGGCGGATTGCGTTGAGCAGGAAATCTTCCAGCAGTATCAACAGCGGCAACATACCGCCTTGCTGACATTGACAAAAATTATTTCCTTACCATCATCGAATTTTCATAGCTTATTGCAAGATGCACTTAAGCTCGCTTGTGATTATCTTGATTTATCCTACGGCATCATCAGTCATATTCAAGGTGATGATTACATCGTTCAGGTGCATTGCTCACCAAAAGACACTCTTCGCGATGGTCAGCATTTTTCCTTGGGGCAAACTTATTGCAGCATAACCATGCAAGCCAATGCGGTTCTGGCCATTGATGACATGCAGAGTAGTGAATATGTCGGGCACCCTTGTTATCAACACTTCCGGTTGGAAAGTTATATCGGGATACCGCTTTACCTCAAAGGAAAGCCTTACGGAACCTTGAACTTCTCCGACCCGCGAGCGCGTCAGTCGCGGCGCTTTAACGAAGTAGAAATAGACTTTGTCCGGCTGCTTGCCGACTGGACCAACAGCGCTATTCATCAGGCTGAGTTAGATGGCTCGCTAAAACGGCAACTGCACCTGAGCGACGCCATCACACGAGCGCAATCACAGTTTATCGGCGGCAAACAGCGTAGCAGCGGCTTTGATGCCTTGCTCACTGACATGCTGGCGCTGACCATGAGCGAATACGGCTTTATCGGTGAAGTACGGCAAGATGCTAGCGGCACACGCTATCTGAAGTCGTATGCGGTCAATCATGTCGCCTGGAATGATGTTACGCGTGCAAATGAAAACACGCCTACCCCTGGGGATAAGGTGATTTCTGCTCTGCAGACCTTAGTCGGCACTGTGATGGCGACGGGTACGCCTATGATTGTCAACAACGCGCCGGCGGATCTGCCGCGCGACAGCGGGCAGCCTGGCGATCTCGCAGTGGAGGCGTTTCTTGGAATACCGGTGTATCGTGAGAATGAACTGGTTGCCATGATTGGGCTGGCTAACCGCGCTGCCGGTTATGATCAGGCTGTGATTGAATTTCTGCACCCCTTATTGGTGACGATAGGTCAGTTGGTGAAGGCGGCCAAAGTACAACTACAGCATCTTGATAGTGAGCGACATCTTGCTGACGTTATCAGAGCGACCAATATTGGTACATGGGAATGGAATATTCAGACCGGTGCAGTGGTTTTTAACGAGCGATGGGCCGATATTCTCGGTTACACGCTGGCAGAATTGGCCCCCGTGAGTCTACAGACCTGGCTCGATCAGGTGCATCCCGATGATCTGAAGCATTCGCAGGTCTTACTCGAGCAGCACTTTAGCGGCACACTGGACTACTACGACTTGCAATGCCGCATGCGTCACAAAGACGGGCATTGGGTCTGGGTGCATGACCGCGGCTGCCTCATTAGCCGCACCGATGACGACAAGCCTTTGCTGATGTCTGGCAGTCATCTCGATATTTCACAGCAAAAAAAATATGAAGAGCAATTGCTACATACCTATGAATTACTGGAACAGTCGAACGATGCCGCCCATATCGGCACATGGGAGCTTGATTTTGAGGTCATGCAGCCTTACTGGAGCCGCGTCACCCGGCAAATTCATGAGGTAAGCGCAGATTACCGTTGTCAGTTAGATGAGGCGATTCACTTTTATAAAGAAGGGGAAAGTCGCGATACCCTGGAAAAATTGTTTTCTGCTGCCGTCAATACGGGTACGCCTTACGATGTCGAGCTGATTATTGTGACGGCAAAAGGCAATGAGAAATGGGTTCGTGTAATTGGTTTACCACAATTTGTCGAAGGCAAGTGCCGCAGAGTCTATGGAACGTTTCAAGATATTAGTGAACGCAAACGCTTAGAGCGAATTAAGACTGAGTTCATTTCTACCGTCAGCCATGAGTTACGCACGCCGCTGACATCAATTTCTGGCGCGTTAGGGCTGATTTTGGGCGGAGTCATTGGTGAAGTGCCTGAAAAAATACAAAAGATGCTCAATATCGCGCACAAGAATAGTCTGCGCCTGACTTTTTTGATCAATGATTTGCTGGACATGGAAAAACTGGCGGCCGGTAAAATGCAGTTTGAGTGGCAAGTTCAAGCGTTAGCACCTTTGCTAGAGCAAAGTGTGGAAGCGAATGTCAGCTATGGCAGTGAGCGCAAGGTATCGCTGGCACTGATCAATGCGGCACCCACGGCCAGCGTGAATGTCGATGGACAGCGCCTGATGCAGGTATTGTCAAATTTACTGTCCAATGCGATTAAATATTCGCCTGAAAATGGCGAGGTGATGGTCAGCGCCGAATTAAATCACGGCAAGGTAAGGGTGAGTGTTGCCGATCACGGACCGGGAATTCCTATCGAGTTCCGTGAACGAATTTTCCAAAAATTTGCTCAGGCGGATTCCTCCGATACCCGTCAGAAAGGCGGTAGCGGCCTGGGTCTGGCGATCAGCCGGGAGCTGATTGAACGTATGGGAGGCCAGATCGGTTTTGAGTCAGATGCAGGACGAGGTGCAAATTTTTATTTTGATTTACCCGTCCTGGTGGAATAGATATCCTTGTATTCCTTTGCGCTCTCACTCGCTTGCTTTGGCCCCATCGCCTGCATCAGCGCAGAACGCTAACCCCACATCAGCGCAGAACGCTAACCTCCTATCAGCGATAGCGAAAAAAATCACAACACAAAGCGCAACTCCTTGAGCAAAGCCCCCGGTAAGACGGTACCGCCGGTGTGGCGTTCAAGGTAAGAGTCGGTCTCCATCAACACTTCAGTTTCCTGCGTCAGTGCCAGCAGGTTTTCTCCTAGCATACGGAACAGAGAATCATCAAAGCGCATCACATTGAGCGGTGCTTTGATGACGCCATCTTCAACCCAAAACGTGGCGAAGCGGGTCATGCCGGTGATGCCGCAATTGGCGCGGTCAGAAAAATTCAGATACCAGAGGTTGCTGATGTAGATGCCGGTACCGAGCTCGGTCAATACTTGCTGCATAGCTAGCGAACCGGCTGCC
>JBBQNW010000069.1:0-12537 GCA_038330335.1 Burkholderiales bacterium
ACACCAGAGTCAAGCTGAAATCACGCATGTTACAAAATATTATGGCACAACAAACGGCTTTTCCGTCAAGACTGAGCATTCATGCGGGTTTGCGGAGCTTTGGCAGGGGAAATGGGCAAAAATGTGACAAAGATGGGTTAAGGCAATCTCCAGTGCTTCCTCTGCCATGCCGGTACCCGACAAGACAACCGAGGTCAGGTGCAGATTCGGGCTGGAAAGCAAGGTATTGAGCAACGTATCGACCGAAATGACGGTCGTAAATATGCCGCTAAAGGCGATTTCTCTTTGTATTACATGGCGAATCGGTAAACCGGTTTCAAAGACCGGGATCGACAGAACGATGTCGTTCTCGTGCAAAAGGGGATGGGTGTTTTTCACCATAAAGGACAGGGCTTGCCCGGTCTCTATCATCCGTTTCCGGGCACTGGGAAACCATTTTTCCATATTTAAGCCATGGATTTTTTGCAATCTCTGCCGGGGTTCAAGATACAGTGCGACGAGCGCGTCTTGCTTGGCGACTTTGTCTTGAATATGAAAGTCAGGGTAGCCGCGCACGTCTACCGTGGTGTCTGTCTTGACCGCGCTCTCAAAGCTTTCAAGCTCTTGTGCCTTGACTCTTTTTGAAAATAACTTGGCGACCAGCCAGGGTTGATTTTCTATTTTTGCGAAAGAATGAAACGCATAACGATCAAACGCCGGCGAGAGATGGTACAGGCTGACGAAGGATTCGAGTCGGGATACTTCATGTTCGAGCTCGTTTTGTATCGAAGCGTGATGCTGGAACACGCTTTCTTGTAGCTGTCGTTGCGCATCTTCTTTTGATGCTTGCAGAGATAACCAGCACAACCAGGTTGTGATCGAAAGAAATACTATTGCAGTGAGAACTGCAGCAGGGATTGCTTTGATATAAAAAAAAGGGGGAATCCTGGTCTGATTCATGTTTCGGGCTAGTGCCTTGTGCCACAACTAAAAAGAGAGTTCGATGATAGTGAATGTTAGAAAACAATGCCGGGGTGGTCGTGTTCAGATGCGGATAAAACCCCGGGAATTAACATTATTTTTTTTGAAAAAGTGAGAAAAATTCATCTTTGTCCGACGTCCGCTGACCTTCCCATATTTTTTTCCAGGCGCCCGGGAAATTTTTCTGGGCCGGCAGCAGTTCGCCTTGCTGAGAATGGCGGCTAGCTTGCAATAACAGAAAATCGCAATTTTGATCGGAAAATCCAGCAAAGCGCACTTTGCCGAAATACGCAAACGAGGCGCGTTGGGACGGGCCGATATTGCTTTCGACACAACGGTAACTTGTGTTCATTTTCTCTGAGATCTGCAGCGCTACATTGGCATAGGTGATTCTTTGATTGATCAGCGGCAGCCATAATGTCATCAGTAAAAGCCAGCATAAAATTGCCCCGCCGCTGGAAAGCACTACCGCGCGCCACAAGACCGAGGGTTGGCGCGAAATGCGCCAGTACACGAGGCGAAACCAGGCAATGCTGGCAAGCAAGGCGACGATAAAAGTAAAGGGATTAAATTCAGCTTGAAAGCCGGGTGCCCAACTCAGCACTTTCTTCGCGGTGGCGACTGGCCATCCGGTCTGCTCGGCGATCCAGCCTAGCCACACAATGGCGGCGGCACCGGTCATCACCATCAGGGCGAACCAGTCGACTGCGTTAATCGCGCTGCGTCGCATCGTGGGCAAGCCAAAAGCGGCAAGAATGGCCAGTGGTGGAAGGATTGGCAATAATATGCCTTCTTCCGAAAAATTATTGATACATGCCAATAAAGTGAAGCACAGTAAAAAAGTTAACGGGAGAGCGATGTGCAAGGCGTGTTCTTGCTTGCGCCAGGCGTAAATTGCCCAGGCGGCAAATGGCCAGGCTGGCCAGGCAAACCAGATGCCGTATTTACATAAGTAAGTGATGCTGGCCAAGGTAGGTAGGCCAATTTGGCGATAATTCCATACCATCCATGCCGGATAGGGCGAGCTGTCAAACGGCTGCACCAGCATGACGGAAAAAATCCAGCTACCGGCAACCAGCGCGGCGAGCGGCAGGGAAATGCCTAACAAGAGTAAATATTGTTTTTGTTTGCGGTACAGCGCCAGGCTAAACAGGCTGGCGAATAATGCCAGCGGCAGCACCCATCCCCGCGTCAGGATAAGCAGGCCCAACACCAGACCTAATTTCATGGCGCCGCGTTTGTCGGCAGCGTCAAATAACCTTGCGCTAATATAAAGGGCGTAGGCTACCAGAGAGATTTGCAGAGTCTCGGCACTGGTTTCATGGCTGCGGACTAATAAGCCCAGGCAACCGAGGTAAATCAGCAGGGCGCCGTCGGCCAGGGTGCGACCAAAATCTTTGGCCTCCGGCTGCCCGCCAAACGCGAGTTTCAGTGGTTGCGCTTCCAGACGGCGACCCAGCAGATACGTGGTATACCAGACCGAGACCGCGCCGAGCATAAAAAATACGCCGGTCGATAGGCGTGCGGCCATCGGGTCGCCCAGCAACCAGCCGAATAAATGGATGCAGATGGCGCCTAACCAAAATGCGAGCGGGCCTTCTTCCGGCATGGGCATGCCGACAATATGTGGCCATAACCAGTCCTGCAAGCCACCGTGCGCCATGGTCCACATGATGCCGAAGCTGGCCGCATCGTCACCTTTCCACGGGTCACGGCCAATTAATCCCGGCAGAATATACAGCAAACACAGGGCAAAAATAGCCCATCGCGGGAGCGCATTAGTTGCAGCAGCAGGAAGGCGAACTGGCTTCATATTTCTTGACGGGAGGGTGGGCGAGGGTGAATGTGGGCGGCTCGGGCTGAACTGACTGGCGACTATTCTAATTAAAAAAAGGCAGCCAAAGCTGCCTTTTTATTGGTACAAGCGGTGCGATATCTATTATTCAGCGATAGATGTTTTCGAACCGACAGAACCGAATTTTTTACGGAACTTGTCAACGCGGCCAGCAGTATCGACAATCTTGTGCTTACCAGTGTAGAAAGGATGGGATTCAGCAGAAACCTCGATCTTTACCAGTGGATATTCTTTGCCTTCAAATTCCATTTTGTCACGTGTGTTGATGGTCGAACGTGTAACAAATTTGAAATCATTAGAAACGTCGTGGAACAAAACTTCACGATAGTTTGGGTGTATGCCGTCTTTCATGCTTGCCTCTGAAAAAATGATCGGTAGCCAATACGCACTTCGTCGGTCGCCTTGCTTCTTGACCCGATTGTGTATCACTTGCCTGAGTTAAATGTGGTATTGGCTCAATGCCAAGCCGGCAATTATACAACGAAAGTGGGGCATTAATCTACGCTGGCAATCAACTCAGGGCAGCATTTTCATCTCAGCGCCGAATCACGGTCGGTAATTGTTGTCATTCTCCGGCCCGACTTTTGCTCAATCTTGCTCAATCGGCCGTAATAAATTTTTTATATTTATATTTTTTTGCTGCTTGCTTACGATGAATGACTTGCTGTGTACTTATAATGCGCATCGTCAAATGCTTATTTCTGCTGAAGGTTTTTGTGCCGGCATTCGCTTTTGTCGGGATTGTTGTCAAACATTAACAATGTGAGTCGCGCGCTACCCGTTACGCTGTACCTATTATTTAGTAAGGAAAAAAATGGCCACTGTACGTCTGGAAATGAGTACGTTTTTGCATGTCATTGAAGTTACCGGCATCGTCGCTTTTGCCGTTTCAGGCTTCATTGATGCGCGCGAAAAAAAAATGGATGTGGTGGGCGTCTTTACGGTCGCGTTTATTACCGCATTTGGCGGCGGAACGCTCAGGGATCTGCTGCTTGATCGCCGGCCATTATTCTGGGTAGAGCATCAGGAATACCCGATACTGATCTTTGTCATGGCCTTGATTTCAATTCCATTTATGCGTCATCTGCGCCATGCCGTCGCTGAAAAGGCGATTATTTATGCCGATGCACTGGGCTTGGGTTTGTTTAGCGTGACCGGTGCGTCATTGGCGGCAGAGGCAGAAATGCCGATGTTTGTCTGCGTCATGATGGGCGTGATTACCGGTATCTTCGGCGGCGTCCTGCGCGACGTGATCTGCAATGAAATCCCCATGGTATTCCGGCGCGGCGAACTGTATGCTACCTGCTCGTTTGCCGGTTGCTGGACGTATCTATTGCTTGCCAATGTGCATATGGCACAGTCTGTGTCCCTGATTTTGGGTATTGCCGTTACTTTTTTGCTGCGCGCATTAGCCGTCAGGTTTCATCTGACTTTGCCGGGCTAAACCGAACCTGGTATGTAGCGCGATGTAATTGCATTTGACTAATTTTTTTCGGTATCTGCCTTGCGCTAGCCTGGCCAGATGTCGAGATCATTCAGCTACCTGGTGTGTTGTCTCTGAGTGGCGGTTTGGCAACCAGGCCGGCCACAATCATATCGATCATGCCTTCCGCATGTTTTTCCAGATCGTAAGCGTTAGGGTCGACCAGCCATTCGTGGATGATACCCATCAGGTAGGCATGCAGGGTTTGCATGGCGATCCAGGTATCAGTTTGCGCTGGCAGCATGCCTTGATTGACCGCCTCTTGCAAGATAGCCTGCACCTGCGACAAGCATTCCGTACGTTTTTCATCTTCCCTGGCGAAAAATTCCAGGTCTGCACTTTTTTCACAACGGTGAAAAATAATGTCGAAAACTCTTTTTTGCCTTTCATTGCAGGCAACTTGTTTCAGGAAATGCGTGGTTAACTGACGCAAGGCGAGCAGCGGATCTTTGTCCGGCGTGCTGGCGATTTCGTTTAACAAGGAATCCATCGGTAAAAATGCGCGGTCGCACATGGCTTCAAATAAGGCGCTTTTATCCTTAAAATGCCAATAAATTGCTCCGCGCGTCATCCCTGCGGCGCAAGCCACATCATTGAGCGTGGTCCTGGTGACCCCTTTTTCGCTAAACACTTTTTCGGCTGCATCTAACAGCGCGATATAAGTTTCCTGTGCGTCTTCCTTGGTTTTTCTGACCATGATGCGTTTCCTTCGCGTAAATCTTGGCTATGCACGGCGTTCGACCTTGCGTATGTCATTGGGGTCACTTCGTTGTCTGACCTCGGTGAACCACTTCATCGCACTGCTGGCGTCGGTTGCTATGTTTGCCGGCGCGCCAGATAGTAACGGCGATTTCTTTAATTTTCAAATAAACAGCGTGGTTATTGTCTGTCTTTCCAAATTGCTGGCTGTTCGGGCGGTATGATTAAAAAAAATGGGTTATCAGTCGCCGGTTTTTTGCTGATATGTTATTTTTTTGTTCAGGTGTTCATGAAGTCTGGGTTAATCTTCGTAAGTGGGGGTGAGTGGAAATAAGTCTAAGTGAATCTCATTACTATTACTTGTCTCAGATCAAGCTGGTAAGCATTACTGATGATGTTCTAGCGCCGACACTGAACGCGAGCCGCCCGAGCGCAGTTAGCGGGGCATCATGCCCAAGCCGAAAGCATTGATGGACAGTAGAAATAGTAAGAATAATATTTACAAACATTCGTGAATGTATATAATAGCATATCGTCGTTCAATAGAGAAGAAAGTACATCTACTATGTATCCTCCCAGCCTCATTATCATCAAACCCGTAATCGAATCCGAAATCAAACCCAGCCAGATCGCTTTGTCTGCCAGCCGTGTGTTGTCCGGGCGTATGTTGCGTCTGGCGGCGCTCAGTCTGCCGTTGTTGGTGTTGAGTGCTTGCGGCAAGCCTGATGCTGCGGCGACTGCCGGCGGCAAGATGCCACCACCGGAAGTGAATGTGGTGACTGTGCAAGCGAGAAATCTGGCGATGAATTTTGAATACGTCGGGCAAACGGCGGGTTCGCGGGAAACCGAAGTGCGGGCGCGGATTTCCGGTATTCTTGAAAACCGTCTTTACGAAGAGGGCGCCAGAGTCAAAGCGGGTACGGTGCTGTTCCAGATTGATCCGGGCACTTACCAGACCCAACTGGCATCGGTCGAAGCGGCCGCTGGCGTCAGTGAGGCCAAGCTGAATCAGGCTAAGCGTGAATTTGCCCGCCTGACACCGCTGGTCGCAGAAAAAGCCATCAGCCAGAAAGAATTTGACGATGCTAAATCAAGCGTAGAAACTGCAGAAGCCAGTTATAAGCAAGCGCGTGCCCAAGTCAATGAAGCCAGGCTCAATCTGGGTTACACCAAAGTGGTCGCACCGATTGATGGTGTGACCGGGATTGCCAGTAAATCGAACGGCAGTCTGGTGACGCCAACCGATAGTTTGTTGACCACTATCGTCCAGACCGACCCGGTGTATGTCAACTTTAGTGTGCCCGAAGCCGATTTCTTGAAAATGAGTAAGGAAGTCAATACTGGCAAGCTTGCGTTACCCGGTAAACGTGCCAGCAATGGCAGTTTGGCTTTCGAGGTCAAACTCAAACTGGCCGATGGTAGTGTGTTTCCGCTCAATGGCAAGATGAATTTTGTCAGTGAAAGAGTCAATCCGGCCACCGGTGGCTTTGATGCCAGAGCTCAGGTGGTCAATCTGGATGGTGCTTTACGTCCTGGTCAGTTTGTCCGGGTGATCTTAAGTGGCGCTACCCGCACCGCCGCAATGGCAGTGCCGCAGCGCGCGGTGATCGACGGTCCTATGGGTAAAATGGTCTTCGTCGTCACGCCTGATAACAAGCTGGCGCCGAAACCGGTAGAGCTTGATGGCTGGTCGAATGGCGAATGGATCGTGACTAAAGGCTTGCAAAGTGGTGACCGGGTCTTGGTTGACGGCTTTATTAAGGCGCATAACCCTGGCATGACAGTCACGCCGGTGGCGTTGGTTGTCAAAGCGGCTGATCCGGCTGGCCAGAACTTGCCAGCTTCTACTCCTGCATCTACTCCTGTTTCCAATCCGGTCGCTAGTCCCGTTGCCGGCGCTGCACCCAATAATAAACCTGCCACTGCCAGTGCTGCCGCTAGTCAATCTAGTCAAGCCGCGCACTAAGCGCCGTCGACAAGGAATCATTCATGTTCTCTAAATTTTTTATTAACCGGCCAATTTTCGCGACCGTCTTGTCGTTGATTATTGTGCTCGCCGGGCTGGCCGCATTGCGCGTGCTGCCGATCTCCCGCTATCCGGAAATTTCACCGCCGGTGGTCAATGTGACTGCGGTCTACCCTGGCGCTTCCGCTGAAGTGGTAGAGCGTACGGTGGCGGCACCGATCGAAGAACAGATTAACGGCGTCGAACACATGTTGTACATGGATTCGGTCTCGTCAGCGGATGGCCGGGTGTCGATTAACGTCACCTTTGAAGTCGGCACTAATCTCGATATCGCCGCCGTCAACGTCAATAATCGCGTGCGTCAGGCCGATGCCAAATTGCCGCAGGAAGTCAGACGCCAGGGGGTTACGGTATCTAAAAGCTCGTCTAATTTCTTAGTCGTTGCCGCCTTATATTCGCCTGATAATCGCTACGATGTGCTGTACTTATCCAATTACGCGACACAAAACGTACTCGACGCATTAAAGCGCGTTCCAGGGACGACAAATATCCAGATTTTCGGTGCCAAAGACTATGCCATGCGCATCTGGATGCGTCCTGACCGGATGGCACAACTCGGGGTGACGGTTGCCGATATTTCTACTGCGATCACTGAACAAAATGCCCAGTACGCGGCGGGTAAAGTCGGAGCACCACCGAATAATACTGAAGAGCTCACCATGACCGTGACCGCCAAGGGGCGTTTGCTGGAACCGGCCGAGTTCGCCAATATCATCGTGAAAACTGCCAAAGGCGGGGCCACCGTCCGTATCAGCGACGTCGCACGGGTAGAACTTGGCTCTAAAGATTACAATCTGTACGGTCGTGTGAATGGACATCCTTCCGCCAATATCGGTGTCTTTTTACAGACCGGTGCGAATGCGCTCGATACGCGCAAGGCAGTTGAAGCCACATTACAAGAGCTGAAAGCAAAGTTCCCTGAAGGCATGGAATATTCCACGCCATATGACACCACGCCGTTTGTGACCGAATCCATCGCCGAAGTGTTAAAGACCCTCGGTGAGGCGATGATTTTGGTGTTTATTGTGGTGTATCTGTTTTTGCAAAGCTGGCGCGCCACCATTATCCCTACGCTGGCGGTGCCGGTGTCCCTGATCGGTACCATGGCCGGTCTGCATTTACTCGGTTACAGCATCAATACGCTGACCTTATTCGGGATGGTGCTGGCGATCGGTATTGTGGTCGATGATGCGATTGTGGTGTTGGAAAACGTGGAGCGATTGATCAACGAAGAAGGTATGACGCCAAAAGAAGCGGCGATAGAAGCCATGCATGAAGTGACCGGGCCGGTCATTGCGATTGTGCTGGTGCTGGTCGCGGCGTTTGGCCCGATTGCTTTTTTGGGCGGTTTGGCAGGTGAATTGTACCGCCAGTTTTCAGTCACGATTTCTATTGCCGTGGTCTTGTCAGGTATTGTCGCTTTGACTTTGACACCGGCGCTGTGTGCTCTGTTGCTGAAGCCCGGAACAGAAAATCACAACCGTTTCTTTACCTGGTTTAACGGCGCTTTCTTACGCCTGACTAAACATTATACGAATGGCGTGACTTTCTTTTTGAAGCGTGCCGTGCTGGGTATCGCCTTGTTCGGCGGTATGGTATTGATTACCGGTTTGCTGTGGAAAAACGTACCGGGCGGACTGGTGCCGGATGAAGATCAGGGCTATTTTATCGGCGCTGCCATCATGCCTGAAGGCGCTTCGCTTGATCGCACCAATGCCATGGTGCAGCAGGTCGAAGAAGTCATGAAGTCAAATAAAAACATCGACACCACGTTTGCCTTGGTCGGGCTGGATTTTCTAGGTGGCGGCGGCTTGAAGTCTTCTGCCGCAACCATGTTTTTCCCGCTCAAGCCATGGGCGGAACGCACGCAGTCAGCTCAGCAGATGGTCGGTGAAAGTTACATGAAAACCGGTCGTATCAAAGAGGGTTTGCCGCTGTTTTTCAGCCCGCCTGCGATACAAGGTCTGGGGCAAACCGGTGGCTTTGAGTTTTACCTGCAAAACAAAGGTGAAGGCGGCGTCAAACGTCTGGCGGAATTATTGCCGGCATTGATCGCCGAGGCCAATAAACAGCCTGAATTGGCCGGGGTGAAAACCCTGTGGCAAGCCAATTCCCCGCAGCTGTATGTCGATGTAGACAATGAAAAAGCCCGCGCCATGGGAGTGGCCTTATCCGATATCTACAACACTCTGGCCGCCACCATGGGCAGTTATTACGTCAATGATTTCAATAAAAATGGCCGCATATATACAGTACAGCTACAGGCAGAAGGGCAGTTCCGCGCCAAGCCTGACGACATCGGCAGTATGTATGTGCGTTCTGATAAGGGGCAGATGATCCCGGTGCGCGCTTTCACCACGGTACGTTTTATTTCCGGGCCGGATTCTGTGCAGCGCTTTAATGCCTTGCCGTCGATTAAATTATTGGGCGATGCCAAGCCTGGTTTTAGCTCGGGGCAAGCGATTGCCGCTATGGAACGTGCAGCAAAAAATGTTTTGCCGGCCGACGTCGTCTACGACTGGGGTGGCGCCTCGTTTCAGGAAAAACGCAGCAGTAATGCTGCCGGACTGGCCCTGGCGGCAGGTGTGCTGATGATTTTCCTGATCCTGGCAGCGCAATATGAGAAATGGTCTTTGCCATTTTCGGTGTTACTGGCCATGCCTTTCGGTATCTTCGGCGCCTTGTTGGCGGTGTATTTGCGTCACTTTAATAATGATGTGTATTTTCAGATCGGTTTGGTCACCCTCCTGGGCTTGTCGGCGAAAAATGCCATTCTGATTGTCGAGTTCGCGGTAATGAAGGTGCATGAAGGATATGCCCCGGTTGCGGCCGTGCTAGAAGCAGCCCGTCTGCGTTTCCGGCCGATTTTAATGACCTCGCTGGCGTTCATTTTGGGTGTGGTTCCTCTGGCTTTTTCGCATGGAGCAGGTGCCGCGGCCCGTCAATCCTTGGGTACCGGGGTCTTGGGCGGGATGTTGGCCGCAACCTTCCTGGCTATTTTCTTTGTCCCTTTGTTCTTTAAACTGATCAATGACAAACGCCTGAAAACCACAGAGCAGGACTTTGATCATCCGGTCCATATATTGCACAACGCTCCGGTTACGCTGGAAAAGGAATAACTTATGTTTCGATCTACATTCTCAATGACCATCATTGCCGCCAGTCTGGTGCTGGCGGGCTGCAGCTCGGTCGGGCCGGATTATCAACGGCCGTTATTAGAAACGCCAGCAACTTTAGCAGCCTTAGCTACAAGTAATAAAGCGCTCGCGACGCCTGATTTGCTGGAGTGGTGGAAAAGTTTTCAGGATCCGGTGCTGAATACTTTGCTAGAAGAAGCTGCCGCCCACAATCAGGATCTGGTGCTGGCCGCCGCCCGTATCGAAGAGGCAAGGGCGACTGCGAGCGCGACCAATTCCAACCGTTATCCTGTGGTCGATGCCACTTTGAACGCAGCTAAAACTCGTACCAGTGAAAATGCCGGGAAATTAAGCCCGGGCGCGACGCCGTTTAATAAAGATTTTCAGCTTGGCTTAAGTGCCTCTTACGAGCTCGATTTCTGGGGCAAGCTGGCGCGCGCCGATGAGGCAGCCAGAGCGCGGATGTTAGGGCAGGAAGCGAACCGCGGTGTCGTGCAAAGTAGTTTGTACTCCAGTCTGGCACAAAATTATTTTGCGTTGCGAGCCTATGATGCACAGCTAGCACTGGCCAATTCTGCATTGGCGACCCGGCAAGAAAATCTGCGTTTGCAACAAAAACGTTTTTCTGCCGGATCAGTCGGGCAGCTTGATTTGCATCTGGCGGAATCGGAAGCGGCTGCTGCTGACATCAGTCTGGCGCAAGCCACCCAGGCTGTGTCGAATACCGAGTCGGCCTTGGCCGTGTTACTCGGGCGTTCTCCAGCGGCGATTGCCCGTCCTGTCATCACCCGTGGCGGGAGTATCGATAGCTTGTACCAGCAGCTGAGTTTGCCGGCTGATTTACCTTCTGATTTGCTGAATCGACGGCCCGATATTATCGCCGCCGAGCAAGCCTTGATCGCAGCGAATGCCGATGTTGCTCAGGCTAAATCGCAATATTTCCCCAGTGTTAAACTCACAAGCGGGATCGGGTATGAGTCGCGCGCGTTTCAGGACCTGTTTAATCCGGCTTCATTACTCTGGAATCTGGGCGCAAATCTGGTGCAACCGGTGTTCCGTGCCGGTGCTATCGGTGCGGTAGTGGCAGGCGCCGAGGCGCGCAAGACCCAGGCGCTGGCGCAATATGTACAAGCAGTGCAGGGCGCTTTCCGTGACGTGCATGATGCCTTGGTCACTACAGCGGCCAGCGAGCAGGTTTATGTCGCGAGCAAGCGGCGTGTTGTCGCATTAAAGGATTCGCTGCGATTGGCGGATTTACGCTATAAAAACGGCTATAGCAGTTATCTTGAAGTCCTCAGCGCACAACGTGATTTGTTACAGGCCGAAACTAGCCTGATCGATACCAAGCGCGCCCATTTGGCAGCCCTGGTGAGTATTTATAAAGCCGTCGGTGGCGGCTGGGAGACGCCACCAAGTCTGCTGGTGCAGAAGTAAGCGGCTTGTCGAGCAGGCTGATGCCCTTGCGATGATCGAAGGGCAGACCTAAAAGTAAAAGAGCCGGTACATGTGAAGTGTACCGGCTCTTTTTTATCACTTGCGTGACTTGGTCTGGCTAAAACAGGTTTAACCGCCGCGACGCATCATTTCAAAAAATTCTGCATTGTTTTTGGTTGCCTTCATCTTGTCGAGGATGAATTCCATCGCTTCGATTTCATCCATGCTATACAACAGCTTGCGCAAGATCCAGATTTTTTGTAACTGGTCAGGCTTGATCAGTAATTCTTCGCGACGTGTACCGGATTTGTTCAGGTTAATCGCCGGGTAAACGCGTTTCTCGGCCAGACGGCGCTCGAGATGCACTTCCATATTGCCGGTACCCTTGAACTCTTCAAAAATCACATCGTCCATGCGGCTACCGGTTTCAATCAAGGCTGTCGCAATAATTGTTAAGGATCCGCCTTCTTCAATATTTCTGGCTGCGCCGAAGAAGCGTTTCGGGCGTTGCAATGCGTTGGCATCGACACCACCGGTCAATACTTTGCCTGAGGCAGGGATGACAGTGTTGTAAGCACGTGCTAAGCGGGTGATCGAGTCAAGCAGAATGACTACGTCTTTTTTCATCTCGACCAGACGCTTGGCTTTTTCCAGCACCATTTCAGCCACTTGTACGTGGCGCGTGGCCGGTTCGTCAAAGGTCGAGGCGACCACTTCGCCGCGTACCGAGCGCTGCATTTCCGTCACTTCTTCCGGACGTTCGTCGATCAACAGCACGATCAGGTGGCTCTCGGGATGGTTACGCGCGATGTTCGCCGCGATGCTCTGCAGCATGATGGTTTTGCCGGCTTTCGGCGGCGCCACGATCAGGCCGCGCTGGCCCTTGCCGATCGGCGAAATCAGGTCGATGATGCGGCCGGTAATGTTTTCCTGGCCATTCATC
>JBBQNW010000070.1:0-12424 GCA_038330335.1 Burkholderiales bacterium
CCAGCATGGTGGTCACGCCGCTCATCAAGGCTTCTTCGATTTGTTGCGGGCAGATGAAGTGAATATGTGAATCAATACCGCCAGCGGTGACGATCATGCCCTCACCGGCAATGATCTCAGTAGCCGCACCTATCGCCATGCTGATACCGGGCTGAATATCAGGATTACCGGCTTTGCCGATGGCGGCGATCAAGCCATTTTTTAACCCGATGTCGGCTTTGACAATGCCCCAGTGATCCAGAATAACGGCATTGGTGATCACGGTATCCATCACATCGGCATGTACGCGTTGCGATTGTCCCATGCCGTCACGGATCACTTTACCACCGCCAAATTTCACTTCTTCGCCATAAATGGCAAAGTCTTTTTCGATCTCGATAAACAGGTCGGTGTCGGCCAACCGGATGCGGTCGCCGGTAGTGGGGCCGAACATCTCGGCATAGGCCTGGCGGGAAATTTTTGTCATCGTAACGCTCCCATCACTTGCCCGTTAAAACCATAAACCATGCGCTCACCCGCCAGCGCTACCAATTCTATGGTTCTGATCTGACCGGGTTCAAAACGGACTGCGGTGCCGGCCGTAATATTGAGACGCATGCCATAAGCGAGGGATCGTTCAAAAGATAAAAAGGGATTAGTTTCAAAAAAATGAAAATGCGAACCGACTTGTATCGGGCGGTCGCCACGGTTGGCGACCTTTACCGTGACGGTGGGGCGGCCGACATTGAGTTCAATCTCGCCCTGCTCTATCAGCATTTCGCCTGGGATCATTGGGTTCTCCGCATCATAGTATTGAGAGATCAGATTAAGGTATCGGATGATGAACGGTAACGAGTTTAGTACCGTCAGGGAAAGTGGCTTCCACCTGAATATCGGGAATCATCTCGGCAATGCCGTCCATCACATCGGCACGGGATAAAATTTTGGTGCCCTCATACATCAGCTCGGCGACCGTTTTTCCATCGCGTGCGCCTTCCATAATCGCAGCAGAAATCAGTGCCACGGCTTCAGGATAGTTCAGTTTAAGGCCGCGCGCCCTACGACGTTCGGCCAGCAAACCGGCAGTAAAAATCAGTAATTTGTCTTTTTCTCTTGGCGTCAGTTCCATGCTCTGCTCTCATTCATTGATCTGTCAAAATTTGCTATCAGGTATTCCAAATCCGTAATTCCACCGCTTCGCGCCCGATCAGCGCGGGGCGCAAATGGCGCCACGCCAGCAGCATCAGTTGCCTGGCGACTTCACTGGTATCGCCCAGGTAGCGCACCACGATGACGGCCTTCAATTGCGTCACACCAAATGTCGCGGCATGCGCTACGGCGCTACCGGCATCATCGAATTCCAGCAAGGCTTTTGCCTCTTGTCGCAAGGCATCAATCAGCGTTGACGGCACGGTTTTTCCGACCGCGATCAGGGTGGCGCAAACCGTATGTCCCCCCAGACCCAACGCACTGCGCATACTGGCACTGCCACCAGCGACGGCACCCTGTTCAAACCAGACGAGTTTGCCTTCGCGGCGTATGCTGGTATGTTGGGTGATCTTGCCCGTATTGAAAATCTCACCGGAGGCACTGCGGCCAAAACACAAAATATCGCAGGCCATGTAACGAGCGTCTTTCGCCAGCGAGATGGTTTGTGACAGCTGCACATGCGCTGCATCGAAGAAGATAGTTTCCTGCGGTAGCCATTCCAGACTAGCACCTTCAGCCACCGCTATCGCTACGCTTTGTTTCGATATCTTGCCATTCGCCTTGTACCACTTAGCGGCACCCGGCGTGGTGATAAAGGCCTGGGCATTCGCTTGCGCATGAATGTCAATGGCGAGCTGATCGCCGCCGACCACGCCACCTGGCGGATGGACAATAATGGCGTGACAGATGCGCGGGCCTTCCGGGTAGAGCGGCTTTTGCACACGCAGCGGCCCGCTATGCCTACGATCAGTCAGTCGACTGGTAGCGTCATCGTCACTAAAAACCAGACGTAAATGGGCCTGCCATGCCTTGTCTTGCGAATCGACCGCGGTTACTCCGGTTACTCCGGTCACTGCGGTTACTCCGGCAGCCTCAGTCCGGCTAATAGTCCCAATAGTCGGGTTAACATTCGGGGCAAGATTCAGCTCAGGATTCAGATCAATATTCATGCCTCACTATACCGCCAGATGCTTTTTCACGTCGTCACTATCCATGCTGTCCTGCTTGCCGCAAGCCACCACTTCACCGCGCGACAAGACCACGAATTGATCCGCCAGTGCGCGGGCAAAATCAAAGTACTGTTCACACAGAATAATTCCCATCTCGCCACGTTCGCGCAGCACATGTATCACCCGCTCGATATCTTTAATGATGGACGGTTGTATGCCTTCGGTCGGCTCATCGAAAATTATCAGCCGGGGTTCGGCAAGCAAGGCACGCGCGATCGCCAGCTGTTGTTGCTGGCCGCCAGACAAATCGCCACCGCGCCGGTGTAACATGTCTTTTAATACCGGAAACAGTTGATACACGTCGTCGTTAATGCTGGATGCCTGCCGCCCCGATTTCGTAGCCAGCCCCATCAACAGATTTTCTTCGACAGTCAGGCGCGCAAAAATTTCCCGGCCTTGCGGCACATAGGCAATGCCGCGTCTGGCGCGCTGGTGCGCTGCCAGTCTGGTGATGTCTTTGCCCTCCAGCGTTACCGATCCGCTACTCACCGGCAAGACGCCCATAATACATTTGAGTAGCGTGGTTTTGCCCACGCCATTGCGCCCCAGCAGCGCCAGACATTCGCCCTTATTGACCGCCAATGAAATACCGCGCAAGGTGTGCGAAGAACCGTAATATTGATTGAGTTGATCGACTTGAATCATTTAGCGCCCCAGATAAACTTCAATGACACGTTGGTCCGCTTGGACTTGCTGCATCGTGCCTTCGGCTAAGACGGCACCTTCATGCAAGACCGTGACTTTGCCTTGCTGGGCAATTTCAGTGACAAACCCCATATCGTGTTCGACCACCATAATCGAATGTTTTCCGCGCAATTCATTCAGCAGTTCGGCCGTGCGCGCCGTTTCGGCGTCGGACATTCCTGCCACCGGTTCATCTAGCAAAATCAGCTCCGGCTCCTGCATCAGCAACATGCCGATTTCTAACCATTGTTTTTGCCCATGCGACAGCAGACCAGCAGGCCGGGATTCTTGTCCCCCCAGACGAATCAGTTTTACAATATTTTCTATCTTGCCCTGCCGCTCTGAATTCAGCCGAAAGAACAAGGTCGGCTTGACGCGCTTGTCCATCTTCATTGCCAGTTCCAGATTTTCAAACACCGTATGCTGTTCAAACACCGTCGGGCGCTGAAACTTACGGCCGATACCGGCATGCGCAATCTGCACTTCATTCATTTTGCTCAGGTCAATCGTCTGACCAAAAAAAGCGCTGCCCGAGCTGGGTTTAGTTTTACCGGTGATCACGTCCATCATGGTGGTTTTACCGGCACCGTTAGGACCGATAATGCAGCGCAATTCGCCGACAGAAAT
Organism: Burkholderiales bacterium; assembly: GCA_038330335.1. Classification (GTDB taxonomy): domain Bacteria; phylum Pseudomonadota; class Gammaproteobacteria; order Burkholderiales; family Burkholderiaceae_D; genus Undibacterium. Next base: position 3,510 of record JBBQNW010000070.1, read on the forward strand.
ATCCAGCGTAAGTTTATTGAGCGCCTTAAAACCATCAAACGACACCGTGATATCGTCCAGGTACAAAATCGCCCCGTGCGTAGTATCGACACCTTCGGCTTTCACCCGACCATAACTAACCCCATAATCGGCATGATCTTGACTCAGGTATTTTTCACCTGTTTTTAAGACTGCACTCATGCGGTTTCCTTCGCATTTTTCATTGCACGCAGTTTCTTAAACAAACCTAGAATCCCGTCCTGCATGAGTAAAGTCACCAGAATAAACAAAAGGCCCAGGGCAAACAGCCACAGATCAGGAAAGGCAGCGGTAAACCAGCTCTTTAAGCCATTGACGGTGAATGCACCGATAATCGGCCCGATCAGGGTGCCGCGCCCGCCGACTGCGGCCCAGATCACCATTTCTATCGAATTTCCAGGTGACATTTCAGACGGATTAATGATGCCAACCTGCGGCACGTACAGGGCGCCGGCAATGCCGCACAAGATGGCAGACAAGGTCCAGACAAACAATTTGAACCAAAGCGGGTCGTAACCGATGAACATCAGTCGCGATTCAGAATCTCGTACCGCTTGCAACACCCGCCCCAATTTGGAGCTGACGATGCTACGGCACAGCAGCAAGGCGCCCAGCAATAGCGCCAGCGTGATCAGGTACATGACAGCCTTGGTTCCGGGTGCGGTCACGCTATAACCCAGAATCCGTTTGAAGTCGGTAAAGCCGTTGTTGCCACCAAAACCGGTGTCATTACGAAAGAATAACAGCATGAAGGCAAACGTCATGGCTTGCGTAATAATGGAAAAATACACGCCTTTAATCCGCGAACGGAAAGCAAAGTAGCCAAACACAAAGGCTAATACGCCCGGCACCAGTACCACCAGGGCCATGCAGTACCAGAAACTATCAGTCATGGCCCAGTACCAGGGATAGGTTTTCCAGTCAAGAAACACCATAAAGTCCGGCAACAGGCTTTGATACACACCATCACGCCCAATCGCGCGCATCAGGTACATGCCATGTGCATACGCCCCCAGCGCAAAAAACACCCCATGCCCCAGAGACAAAATACCGGTATAGCCCCACACCATATCGAGTGCCATAGCGGCTAAGGCATAACACATAAACTTGGCGACCAAGCCCACCATATAGCTAGACACATGCAGCGCATGGCCATCAGGAAAAACCAGATTCAACAGCGGTAGAGCAGCAGCGAGTAAGGTAAAGCCGGCGATCATCAGCCATTGAGACGAGGAAAAAAGCCTCGGCTGCCGGATAGCGTTCAGACCGGGGTGTTGATCGATTTGCTGATGTTTGTTATCCGCAACGCTAGCGATATTAGTATCAACATTAGTATCAACATTACTATTAACATTAATATCAAGTGATTTCATTCGACGCTCCTGCCTTTGAGTGCAAACAAGCCTTGCGGGCGGCGTTGTATAAAGACGATGATAAAGACCAGAATAAATATCTTTGCCATCACGGCACCGGCCACAGGTTCCAGAAATTTATTCACTTCACCCAGACCAAAGGCCGCAATCACGGTACCGGCCAATTGCCCGACACCGCCCAGCACCACGACCATGAACGAATCGACGATGTAGCTCTGCCCCAGATCGGGCCCGACGTTCCCCAACTGTGACAAAGCCACGCCGCCCAGACCGGCAATACCCGAACCCAAACCAAAGGTCATCATGTCGATCTTCGCAGTAGAGACGCCGACGCAAGCGGCCATCCGGCGGTTTTGCGTGACCGCACGCACGAACAAACCAAGCCGGGTTTTATTTAAAATCAGCCAGACCGCGCCCACCACAAACAGCGAGAAAAACACGATCACGATACGGTTATAGGAAAGCACCAGCGAACCCATCACGGTGATTCCGCCCGACATCCACGAGGGATTTGCCACCTCGACATTTTGCGCGCCAAAAATACTCCGCACCGTTTGCATCAGCATCAGGCTGATGCCCCAGGTTGCCAGCAGGGTTTCCAGGGGGCGCCCATATAGCCAGCGAATCACGGTGCGCTCCAGCGCGATACCGACCGCGCCCGCTACGATAAAGGCAGCAGGTAACGCGACGATTAAATACGCATCAATTGCCCCCGGAAAATAACTGCGGAACATCATTTGCACCACATACGTGGTGTAGGCGCCGATCATTAATAATTCACCATGCGCCATGTTGATGATACCCATCAGGCCAAAAGTAATCGCCAACCCCAACGCCGCCAGCAGCAACACGCTACCGAGCGAAATGCCATACACCAGATTGCCGACAAATTCGGTGCGCGCCAGATGAGCATTTAGATTGCTCAAGGTGCTTGCAGCAGCGCTGCGCACAGCGTCATCAGGTTCGCCATAACTACCGTTGGCAGATTTTTCCAACATTTTTTGTAATACCGGTTTCAAACCAGCATTTGTCGTTTCAAGCAAATCCTGCACGGCTTGCTTACGCACTAGGGCATCGGGAGATTGCAAATGAGCGGTAGCCATTACTAATTGCAAAATTGCTTTAATCTCAGGGTCTTGTTCTTTGGCCAGCGCCATCCGGATCAGAGGAATTTGCGTCAGCGTGGCATTTTTTTGCAGGGCGAGTGTTGCCGCCATCCGCACAGCGCGGTTCTCTGAGAGTAATTGAAATCCGGACAAGGCACTATCGAGTTCGCCGCGCAAGCGATTATTCACCACGATGCCGTCAACACCGTCAGGCACCTCGCCGCTCTTGTCTGTGACAGGGTTAAAGGCCTGGCCGTCTTCAATGATCAGAAAATCGCCATTCCCGTTAGCGTAGGCAGTGTCATTTTTTAAAGCGCTTAATACCTTTAGCGCGGAGGGCGTCGCTAAGGCGGCAATCTGCCCGACGGCAGCGATGCGTGCATCCGGGTCATCACCCGTTAACGGTTTCAGCATACCGGCGTCAATTGCGCCAAAGCCGGTTATCGCATGGGCACACAAGCCCGCACCAAGGAGTATTTTTTTTATGCTGAGCATGGTTGATTCGCTGGAGAGTAAAGCCAGGCTAAGAAAATTCCGGTTCTAACCAGCATCCATTGCTCTCAATGGAATAAGGTTACCGGTAGCGCCAGGGAAGTGTGCCCCGGCGCTACCATCAAACTTACGACGTCAAACTAATGCCTCAACTAATACATCAAACTAATGCGTCAAACAAACAGCGTCAAACAAACACCAGATGCCGATTTTTATAGTTTTTGCTTGGCTTCGTTACCGGCGATATACGGACTCCATGGCTGGGCACGAATCGCCGTTTTGGTTTTGTAGACCACATTGAACTGGCCATCTCCTTTGATTTCGCCGATCATGACTGGCTTATGCAAATGGTGATTGGTGGCGTCCATTGTTAAGGTGAAACCGGATGGCGCTTTGAAGGTTTGCCCCGCCATCGCGGCAATCACTTTATCGGTATCAGTTGACTTGGCTTTTTCTACCGCTTGCTTCCACATATTAATACCGACATAGGTAGCTTCCATTGGATCATTGGTGACTACCGTGCCAGCGTTCGGCAATTTTTGTGCGACTGCATAGGCTTTCCATTTTTTGATAAATTCATCATTCACCGGATTTTTCACTGACTGGAAATAATTCCAGGCAGCCAGATGCCCAAGTAAAGGTTTGGTATCGACACCACGCAACTCTTCTTCACCGACCGAGAAAGCGACCACAGGGACATCGGTGGCTTTCAAGCCGGCATTGCCGAGTTCTTTATAAAAAGGCACATTGGAATCACCGTTGATGGTGGAAATGACCGCCGTCTTGCCACCAGCTGAGAATTTTTTAATATTGGCAACAATGGTCTGGTAGTCAGAATGACCAAATGGCGTGTAGACCTCATCGATATCACTGTCTTTGACACCTTTAGATTTTAAGAAAGCGCGCAAAATTTTGTTGGTCGTGCGCGGATATACGTAGTCAGTGCCGAGCAAGACAAAGCGTTTGGCAGCGCCACCCTCTTTGCTCATCAGATATTCGGTCGCCGGTATCGCTTGCTGATTAGGTGCGGCGCCGGTGTAAAAAACGTTTTTTTCTAGCTCTTCACCTTCATATTGCACCGGATAGAACAACAGACTATTGAGTTCTTTAAATACAGGCAAGGTCGATTTACGCGATACCGAGGTCCAGCAACCGAAGACCACCGCCACCTTATCTTGTGAAATCAGTTGACGGGCTTTTTCAGCAAACAAGGGCCAGTTAGAAGCCGGATCGACAATCACCGGCTCGAGCTTTTTCCCCATGACCCCGCCCTTGGCATTGATCTCGGCGATGGTCATCAACGCCACGTCTTTTAACGAGGTTTCTGAAATCGCCATGGTGCCGGAAAGTGAATGCAAAATGCCGACCTTAATCGTATCGGCAGCCATTGCCTGTGGCATCCAGAGCTGTGCAGTAAGTGCCATGGCGCCAATAGCGCCAGCTTTCAAAATCATGCGACGTGACATAAGTTCTCCTGATGGAATGAAAGATAAAAGCAAACAAAGTGGGGTGACAGTAACTTCTGTGTTTCATCGTCTGAATTAGCAATATTGATGCCAAGGTGTGAGGCCCATTTTTTTGGGCATTTTGCATTTCTAAAGGAAAAGATAAATTTGCCAGCGCTAACAGTGCATTTTTTGCACCATAAAAGAGACACTGTGCACCAACTTATTCATCCAAGGGCGAAAGGGATCTGCGCCCGACCAATTTGGCCGGGCATGTCCTGATCCCGAGTGGGATACGGAATCCGCGCTGAGGCTCATGGCAGCAATAAAAAAACAAAGGGAATATTTTTCACAAAGCTGGAAAAATGCACGATATCAACGCCCAAATTGCTACGACACAAAAAGACATAGCGCATCAGGCAGAAATGGCTGAAATTGTGGCGTTGCCGTAGCCCAATACAATTTAGGGATACAATCGCGCCAGAAGCTACACGCTGGTGCTACGTCACCAAATAGTTAGCAGATTCCTTATTTATATCAATACAGTGGAAACCGACATCATGTGGAGTAAAACTAAGAGTCTTATGGCGAGCGTGGCCTGGTTGCTGGGAACTGCCGGCGCTCTGCTGCAGTTTTCAGCCAGTGCCGGTGCCGCAGAAGTAGCCGGCGTCAGGTTTGATGAAGTGGTCCACGTCGCCAATACCGATCTGAAACTCAATGGCGCCGGCATTCGCTACAAAGCCATTTTCAAAGTGTATGTGGCTAGCTTGTATTTAAAAGAGAAGAAAACCACGGTGCCTGACATCTTGGCGCTGGCCGGGCCCAAGCGCGTGACGATCGTCATGCTGCGCGACTTAAGCACTGAAGATTTTGGCCGCGGATTCATGTCCGGGATTCAACAAAATACAGAAAAATCAGAGAAACTCAGATTAGTTTCCCAGTTTTTACGCTTTGGTGAAATGTTCGCCTCTGTGCCAGAACTGAAAAAGGGCGACATCATGATCAACGACTGGATCCCCGGGCTTGGTACCGTGGTCTCTCTGAACGGTAAAAAAATGGGAGAGCCTTATCCTGATGTGAATTTTTACAATGCGCTGCTGCGTATCTGGCTGGGCGAAAAACCGGTCGACCAGTCACTGAAAAAAGCCATGCTGGCCGATACCGGTGAAGATAGTAAAAACACTTATCGCTAATATTTCCTAAGAAACTCAAGGAAAGCTTCACCCTTGCGTCAGCATTAAAGCCTCATTCATCATGGGTAATCACAAACAGGCGCACGAGACAGAAATGTCTTTGCGCCGGTTTTTTTACGCCGCATTGTTAACGCCAAGAGCCTAGAGAACGGTTAGAATCACGCCTGTTGAAACACAAGAGGCAAGACCATGACACTACAAAACACTAGCGGCGTAACGCCCCAGCAACTGTTTGCCAACAATCGTCAATGGGCAGATGCCATTCGCGCGAAAGACCCTGACTTTTTCAAAAAACTCGCTTCACAGCAAAGTCCGGAATATTTATGGATAGGCTGCTCCGACAGCCGGGTACCGGCCAATGAACTTTTAGGCTTATTACCGGGCGAATTATTCGTTCATAGAAATATCGCCAACGTGGTGGTGCATTCTGATCTGAACTGCCTGTCGGTACTGCAGTCTGCGATTGATGTATTAGGCGTCAAACATATTATCGTCTGCGGGCATTATGGCTGCTCGGGTGTGCATGCGGCGCTGACCGGTCGCCGGGTCGGTCTGGCAGATAACTGGCTACGCCACGTGCAGGATGTGCATCAAAAACACGAACGCTATCTGGGGGAAGTGTTATCGCCGAAAGAGCGCACCGACCGCTTATGCGAATTGAATGTGATTGAACAGGTAGTGAATTTATGCCAGACCACGGTAGTTCAGGATGCCTGGGAGCGCGGCCAAACGCTGACCGTACACGGCTGGATTTACGGCTTGCAAGATGGCTTGCTGAGCGAATTGGGCATGTCCATCAATGCACCCGACAAGCTGGCACCGCATCTGGAAAGCAGTCTGGCGCGCTATCAGGATCAGCCGTCTTTGGGTGAATGATGCATAAAGCGGAGGCAATATGATCTCTCATGTTTTTATTGGCGTGAATCATTTCCGGCAGGCGTTCTCGTTTTATTCGGCGGTACTCGACATCCTGGGCCTGCGGCTGAAGTTTCATGATGCAGAAAAGCCCTGGGCCGGCTGGATGCCTGCTGATCAAGCGCGCCCGCTATTGATCATTGGTGCGGCCAACAACGGCGCAAGCGCCAGCCCGGGCAACGGCCAGATGATCGCCCTGTCAGCTGCGACTCGTCAGGCAGTTGACCGTTGTTATGCGATCGCCTTAGAAAATGGTGGCCAGTGCGAAGGCGCACCAGGTTTGCGAGCGCATTATCATCCAGATTATTACGGCGCCTATTTTCTTGACCCGGATGGCAACAAACTCTGTGTCTGTTGCCATGAAGCTGAAGAGCCCCCGGACTAAGCACCCGGAATCGGGCATGAGATTTTGCCTCGAATTAAAACCAACAGACTAGCGGACTAGTGGACTAGCGGTTCTCTAATTTACCATCACGTAGTTTCAACCTGTGCACGCCGGGCATGGCAATCAGATCACGATCATGGCAGACCATGATGACGCTACTGCCCTCTTTGATCAGCGCCGGAATTAATGCGATGACCTGTTCGCGTGCTTCGCCATCAAGATTGGAAGTGGGTTCATCCAGCAAGAGCAATTTTGGCCTGAGAATTTTTGCTCTGGCCAAAGCCACTCTTTGCTTTTCGCCGCCCGACAGTGCATTGGCGGCTTGCCCGGCTAAATGACTGATCCCGGCCCACTGCATGGCGCGTGGCACAGCGGCATGCTGCTCGGCGGCGGAACTGCCACGGGCTTTCAAACCATAGGCAATATTGCTGGCAACACTGCCGGAAAACATAACCGGATGTTGATGTACGTAGACAATGGCATCACGCAATACCGCCGGATACGGCTGCCATCGCAACGGTTTACCCAGAAAACTCGCCTGTTCTATGCTGGCCGTACTGAGCCCGCTCAAGATACGCAGTAATGTCGTCTTGCCGGCGCCATTGATACCGGTCAGCACATAAGCACTGGCGAGCTCAATCTGCAGCGTCGCGATATCAAGCAGCAAAGCCGGTTCACCGGGCTGCTCACGCCGTTTTTGTATCCCCTGCAGGCTGAGTAAAGAGTTCATCGCAAATACGCGGTCTGACGTGTGTCGCCCTGCAGCAGCATCAGTGCGGCATTGAGTAACAGCGCCAGCGTGATTAACACGACCCCCAGCGCAATCCCCTGAGCAAATTCGCCCTTGCTGGTTTCCAGTGCGATCGCGGTGGTAATGGTGCGGGTGACGCCGGCGATATTACCGCCCACCATCATGGCGCACCCGACTTCCGAGAGCACTCGCCCGAAGCCATAGATCAGGGCGGCAACCACGCCAAAACGTACTTCATGCAAGACCGTGATCATCACCCGCCAAGGGCTGGCGCCCAGCGTGGTGGCAGTTTCTGCCAGTCTCGGGTCGGCCGCTTGTACGGCTGTTAAGGTAAAAGCGACCAAGACCGGCAAGGCAATCAGGGTCTGCCCGGCCACAATGCCCGATGGCGAAAACAACCAGTGCCAGGAGCCCAAAGCGCCCTGCCGGCTCAGCACCAGATACAACAGTAAACCGATCAGTACGGTGGGCATCGACAACGCCGCCTGCACCAGCCAGATCAGCATGCGGCGGCCGCGAAACTGGCCGATGGCGATGAAATAGCCAGCCACCACGGCCGGCACCGTGGCCAGCGCCAGCGCTAGCAACGAGGTTTTCAGTGAGACCCAGATAATTTGCCAGAGCTCGGCATCACCCGACCACAGCAACGCAAAGGCCTGGTGTATCGCCTCGCTAATGGGCATTGCCGGGGCCGTTCAGCAAAAAATTCAAAAAAACGCTGAAGCTAAGGCTAACGCTAAGGGTGTGCATGCCGCGCTCTCAGAAACAGTGTTCAGGTGCGGGGAAAGACCGATCTTTAACCGCCGCAACATAGGCTAAGACCGCGGCATCGATATTGCTTTGTCCTTCCATGAAATTTTTCACGAAACGCGCCTTGCGCCCCGGGAAGACGCCGAGCAAATCATGCATGACCAGCACTTGCCCTGAGCAGTCAGGGCCGGCACCGATACCTATCGTGGGAATCACCAGTGACTCTGTGACTTCTTTGCCGAGCGCGGCAGGGATCGCCTCCAATACCAGCAGCGTTGCACCGGCCGCCTGTAGGATCAAGGCATCAGCCTTGAGCAAATCAGCAGAGGCGCTGGTTTTACCCTGGACTTTATAGCCGCCAAGCTGATGCACCGATTGCGGTGTCAGCCCGAGGTGGGCACAGACAGGAATGGCGCGTTCAGTTAAAAACTGTACGGTCGATGCCAACCAGGCACCGCCTTCCAGTTTTACCATCTGAGCACCGGCT
>JBBQNW010000071.1:0-12278 GCA_038330335.1 Burkholderiales bacterium
CTGCCCAGTCATCCCAGATCGATACGCCATTATCTTTGAGGTATTTGATGTTGGTAGAGCCGGCCAGAAACCAGATTAATTCGTGAACAATGGATTTCAGGTGTAATTTTTTTGTCGTCACCAACGGAAAACCCTGATTCAAGTCAAACCGCATCTGGTGCCCAAATACGGAAACCGTCCCGGTTCCGGTCCGGTCGGTTTTGTGGGTGCCGTGCAGTTGCACGTGGCGCATGAAATCAAGATATTGTTGCATAAGTGACTTTAAAATTGAAGGCTGTCGCAGCGCTCGGGCGACTATTTTTAGCTGGTCGCAATTGGCGCAATTGTTGCAGGTGTTGCAGGTATTGTAAATGTCGCTGGTATCGCCTGTGACGGGCGGTAATGTCGCACAATGCCGGAATTTAACGGTCGATCATGATATACCAAGCCGGGTTTATTTTACAGCATGACTTTCCCGCAGATCTGGCTTAATTTGTTAGTAAAGGCTCGTTCAGCTGACCAGGGGCGACTAGCGGAATCGATATTTCAAAGCGTGTTCCTTTTCCTGGCGTGCTAGAGACGCGAATTTCGCCGCCCAGCACGTTGCTAACGATGTTAAACGTAATGGAAAGACCTAAGCCACTTCCGCCCTGGCCAAATTTGGTTGTGAAAAAAGGTTCGAAAATGCGTTTAATGATGTCGGCAGGAATGCCTTTTCCATTATCTTCAAAAACGACTAAGACGTGATCACCTTGCTTCTGTGCGAAACAACGCATATGACCTTCGCTTACACCATCGAATCCATGCACGACAGCATTATTGACCAGATTGGTAAACACCTGACCAAGCGGCCCGGGGTAACTGTCAAGCGCAATATCGGCGGGTATCTCGAGCTCCAGGGTGAAAGGGGTTTTACGCAGGCTCGAGTGCAGCAATGCTGCCAGCTCCTGTAGCATGACTTGTAAGAAAAATTTTCTACGCTGGGCGCTGGCCTGATCAACGGCGACTTGTTTAAAGTCGCCAACTAAGCGTGCCGATTGCTGCAGCCCGCGCAGTAATAACTTGCTCGACTCGCTGGCGGTCTCGGTATAGCGATTCAGGTCGGAACGGCGCATCGCTCCTTCCTTCATCAGGCCGACAAAATGCCGTGTTTCGTCGCTCAAGGTACTTGCGACTAACAGGCAATTGCCGAGCGGGGTGTTGAGTTCATGGGCAACGCCGGCAACCATGGAACCCAGCGCCGCCATCCTTTCTATTCGGGCCAGTTCATTCTGCGCATTGTTAATGTTGGTCAGAGCCGTTTCCAGATGCTGGTTGGCATTTTCCAGCTCTTGTGTTCTTTGCCGCACTTTAGACTCTAAGCTGCCTGAATATTCCAATAACTGGTGATTTTTTACTTCCAGCTCTTTAAACGTACGCTGCAGCGCTTGCCTGGTCGCTTCCAGACTGAGTGCGAGGCGGCCAAGTTCGTCTTCGCGGTCCAGTCTGATCGGCTCATTGAGCTGACCATTTGCCAGCCGATCGGATTCGCTCATCAGAAGTTTGATCGGTAAAACCAGGCGCCATTGCAGAACCAATAGGATGAAGGCCACCGCCAGTATCAGGGACAACAGCGAGGTACTGATGTAACGTCTGAAATCGGCCTCAAGACTTTCCCTCAGTAAATCTTCTGCCAAGGTCAGGCGTACTTCACCGATCACTTGTTCGCCATGCTTGATTTCACGGTTCAGGCTCGAAAAGGGCCCTGTTTGCGACGCCATCCGAACATCGTTCGTGATGAAGGCTTTGTGATCGGGCAAGGTAATGACTTCGATTTTTGCCACCCGCGGATCTGAGTAGACGACTTCGCTGGAGATGCTGGCGATTTCAGGGGTAATTTGCCATAAGGGTTCACTGAGGATCACCGAAAGAATTTCCGTGAGTCGCTTGTGATCGGCCGCCACTTTGATGCGTGCGGAATCCTCCAGGGTACGAAGATGAAAGGGGATTAGCAGGGCAGCGGGGACAAACAAACCAAAGGCAACGGCAAAGATGACTGCAAATCGTAAGCTAATTCGACTGCGAACGGCAGCGAGTAAGTGTCGAATAACCATTGCAATATCCTTGTGGATGGCTTCTTGGTTAGTAGACCAAAAAGACTACTTTGGTCACAAATTAAGTCAGGCTAGGCAGGATCGGTCAATGTTCGCCTTATTGTTCACCTTATTGTTCACCTTACCCGGGTCTGACTGACTTCAATCAGACCCGGGTTGATGTCGGCTATTAAAGGTGTAGCGGCCAACCTCATGATTTAAAAATTTCTTTAAAAATCAATTAACTAAATGGTAAAAGGTTTTTTGCATTTCGGCAAGTCATGGCTGCCCGGAAATTTGTAAACATGCGGCCCAGGCCTTTTATTCTTTCGCCTCTTCTATCCATGCCATCTGTATGGCTTCCAGCACTTTCTCGCCACCGTGCTGGTGATCGTCATCAAAATCTTCTAGCTGTATGGCCCAGTTATGTAAGTCGGTGAAGCGCAGGCTAAGCGGGTCGATTGCGGGGAATTTATCGTACAGCGCTTCAGCGATACGTGTGCTGTCTGTCCATTTCATGTTTTCACCTCGGTAAAGTGGTAACGACATAGACCCCGCATTCGGTCTAATGATTTTCGCGGGCGTGATTAATGGTGTATTTCGGAATTTCTATCGTGATGTCTTCTTTTCCTAATTTCACCTGGCAAGATAAGCGCGAGTTGGCTTCCAGACCCCAGGCGGCGTCGAGTAAGTCTTCTTCGTCATCACTAGAGTCGTTGAGTGACTTAAATCCTTCGCGGATCACGACATGGCAGGTAGTGCAGGCGCATGACATTTCGCAGGCGTGTTCGATTTCGACATCGCTTTCGACCAGCGCTTCGCACAGCGATTTGCCTTCCGGCGCGTCGATAACGGCGCCTTCCGGGCAGAGCTGAGGATGGGGTAATACAATAATTTGTGGCATGGGATTCTCTATCTCAATTCAGGAAAAATCATCAAGTTTTTTACCGGCTAAGGCACTGCGTACGCTCTGATCCATGCGACGCGAGGCAAATTCTTCGGTACCATCTGCCAGGGCAGAAATAGCGGCTTTGAGTGCACCATGATCGCTATTTTTGGATTGCTGCTGAACGTGTAGCATTAATGCATGGATAGCGACTTGTTCTTCGCCGGAGAGTAAATTGGCATCACTGTCCAGGGCCGACTGGGTGGCAAGCAAAATGCGTTCCGCTTCCACTTGCTCTTCTTTGAGTGCGCGGTTGAGCATGTCGATGTCGGCCGAAGCGAAAGAGTCTTGCAGCATACGCGCGACTTCATCGTCGCCTAAGCCATAGGCCGGTTTTACCGAAATTGATGCCTCTACGCCAGAACGTAATTCGCGCGCCGATACCGACAGCAAACCATCTGCATCGACCTGGTAGGTGATGCGGATGCGGGCAGCACCGGCCGCCATAGGCGGAATGCCGCGTAATTCGAAACGCGCCAGAGAGCGGCAATCGCTGACCAGTTCACGTTCGCCTTGTACGATATGGATGGCCAGTGCGGTCTGGCCATCTTTAAATGTGGTGAATTCTTGTGCGCGAGCGCAGGGAATCGTTGAATTACGCGGAATCACCTTTTCCGCCAAACCACCCATCGTTTCCACCCCGAGCGAGAGCGGAATAACATCGAGTAACAACCAGTCTTCGCCGGCGGCACGGTTGCCGGCCAGGAGATTGGCTTGAATCGCAGCGCCTAGAGCAACGACCTTGTCAGGATCGATATTGGCCAGCGGCGTAGTCTGAAATAATTCACCGACCGCTTTGCGCACATGCGGCATCCGGGTGGCACCGCCGACCAATACCACGCCATCGATATCGTCAGTCGATAAACCAGCATCGCGCAGCGCCTTGCGGCAGGGGGTCATCGTTTTTAATACCAGGGTCTGAGTGATATCAACAAATACAGTTGCATCAATTTTCAGGTGTACGCTTTCACCGGAGGCGAGTTTGGCATCAATATACGTGGCGGTGGCGGTCGATAAGGTTTCTTTTGCTTCGCGCGCCTTGACCATCAGCAGGCTGGTGTCTTCGTCGGATAAAGGCGCGAGTTTGGCTTCTTGCAAGATCCAGCAAAAAAGCCTGTGATCAAAATCATCGCCGCCCAGCGCCGAATCGCCGCCGGTGGCCAGTACTTCGAACACGCCTTTGCTCATCTTTAAGATAGAAATATCAAAGGTGCCGCCGCCCAGATCATAGACCGCATACGTGCCCTCGGACGCATTGTCCAGACCGTAAGCGATCGCTGCTGCGGTCGGCTCATTGAGCAAACGCAAGACATTGAGCCCTGCCAGTTTGGCGGCATCTTTGGTCGCTTGTCGCTGCGCATCGTCAAAATAGGCGGGGACAGTAATGACCGCCCCTACCAGATCGTCGCCAAGCGCGTCTTCCGCTTGTTGTCTCAGGGTGGCCAGGATTTGAGCCGATATTTCGACCGGGCTTTTTATGCCGGCAACGGTCTTGAGCTGCACCATGCCAGGTGCGTCTTGAAAGTCGTAAGGCAAATGTTCAGCGTAAGCAATATCTTTCAGGCCGCGTCCCATGAAGCGCTTGACGGACACTATCGTATTTTTAGGGTCGTTGGTTTGTTCAGCCTGGGCTTTGTAGCCGATATGGGCATGGCCATTTGGCAGGTAGCGAACCACCGATGGCAGTAAAGGCCGGCCTGCTTCATCGTTAAGCACTTCGGGGATGCTGTTGCGTACCGTCGCGATCAGCGAATTGGTGGTGCCGAGGTCAATGCCAACCGCCAGCCTGTGCTGATGCGGTGCTGTGGACATGCCGGGTTCAGAAATCTGCAGTAATGCCATGATTGATTCAGTTGTAGATGGTTAGCCATCGGGTGTGCGCAAAATGATAAATTCAGTTTTGCATGGTTGTCGGGCGATCAGGGGATCAAATGATTTTGTGCTACGCCAACTCTTCCAGGGCAGCGACATCGTCCATGAATTTTTCCAAAAACATGCAGGCCCGGATCTGTTGTGCTGCCAGCGCAAAATTGCTGGCATCGAGTGCTTCTGCCACCCGCTCTAATTGTGCTGTAAGCGCCGCTCGCAACGCCGCTTCCAATGCCGCCACTGCCACGCTATCCTTTGACATTCTGGCGTCATCAAAGGCTTCACGCCATTCAATTTGTTGCATCAGAAAGGCCGGCGGCATGCTGGTGTTGGATTCAGTTTGCAAATCTACCCCATGTAATTCGCACAGATAGGTCGCGCGTTTCAAGGGCTTTTTTAGCGTCTGGTAAGCTTCGTTGGCACGGGTTGACCACTGCATGGCGACGCGCTTTTCTGCATCGCTGGCTTGAACGAACTTATCTGGATGCACTTTCGACTGTACTTCACGAAAGGCAGCATCCAGATCCGTTAGATTGACAGAAAATTGCTGCGGCAACTGGAATAGCTCAAAATGATTTTGCATGGTTGTCGTCAGATTAAATTCTGAAGCTTTCACCACAACCGCATTCATCTTTGACGTTGGGGTTGTAAAATTTAAACCCCTCGTTCAGACCTTCACGGGCAAAGTCGAGCTCTGTTCCATCAATATAGGGCAGACTTTTTGGATCAACGAAGACTTTCACGCCATGCGATTCAAATACCTGATCGTCGCTGCCGACTTCATCCACGTATTCCAATTTATAGGCCATGCCGGAACAGCCGGTAGTGCGCACACCGAAGCGCAGGCCTAGGCCTTTGCCGCGGCGTTCCATATAGCGGGAGACGTGTTTCGCTGCTTTTTCGGTCAATGTAATTGACATGATAATTCCTATACTGAAAACGTAATACTGAGAATGTTAAGCAAAAACTCAGGTACTTTGTTCTGCTGCGTGCTTAGTTTTGTAGTCGAGCACTGCCGCTTTGATTGCATCTTCAGCCAGAATCGAACAATGGATTTTCACCGGAGGCAATGCCAGTTCTTCTGCAATCTGGGTGTTTTTGATCGACAAGGCCTGATCCAGGGTTTTACCTTTGACCCATTCTGTGACCAGAGATGACGATGCAATCGCTGATCCGCAGCCATAGGTCTTGAATTTAGCATCTTCAATGATGCCGTTGGCACCGACTTTAATCTGCAATTTCATGACGTCGCCGCAGGCTGGTGCCCCGACCATGCCGGTACCAATAGTGTCATCACCTTTGTCGAAAGCGCCGACGTTACGTGGGTTTTCGTAGTGATCTAATACTTTTTCTGAATAAGCCATTTTGATGCTCCTTGCAAATGAATTAGTGGGCTGCCCATTGGATAGATGCAATATCTATCCCGTCTTTAAACATATCCCATAAGGGCGACAGCTCACGCAGTTTAGCCACTTTGGTTTTTAATAAATTGATCGTGAAGTCAATGTCTTCTTCGGTCGTAAAGCGACCGATGGTGAATCGGATGGAGCTGTGGGCCAGCTCATCGCTACGACCCAGGGCACGCAACACATATGACGGCTCCAGACTGGCAGAGGTGCAGGCCGAGCCGGACGATACCGCGATGTCCTTGATCGCCATAATCAGCGATTCGCCTTCAACATAATTGAAACTGACGTTCAGGTTGTGAGGGACGCGGTGTTCCATGTCGCCATTGACATAGGTTTCTTCGATTTCTTGCAGGCCGGCAGCCAGGCGATCGCGCATGCTTCTGACATGGCTCAATTCGCTCTCCATTTCCTCTTTCGCAATACGGAAAGCTTCACCCATGCCTGCGATCTGGTGCGGCGGTAAGGTGCCCGAACGCAAACCACGTTCATGACCACCGCCATGCATTTGCGCTTCGATGCGGACGCGTGGCTTGCGCCGTATGTACAGCGCGCCTATGCCTTTTGGTCCGTAAGACTTATGTGCCGAGAACGAGACCAGATCAACCTTGGTGTTTTCCAGGTCGATAACAACTTTGCCGGTCGCCTGCGCGGCATCGGAATGGAAAATGATGCCTTTGGCGCGGCATAGCTCGCCAATTTCTGCAATCGGCTGAATCACGCCGATTTCATTATTTACCCACATCACGGAGACTAAAATCGTGTCGGGACGGATGGCGGCAGCTAACTGCTCAACGGTAATCAGGCCATTGTCCTGTGGTTGCAGATAAGTCGCTTCAAAACCCTGGCGCTCTAATTCGCGCACCGTGTCGAGTACTGCTTTATGCTCGGTTTTTACCGTGATGATGTGTTTGCCCTTGGATTTATAGAACTGAGCCGCACCTTTCAATGCCAGGTTATTGCTTTCAGTCGCACCTGAAGTCCAGATAATTTCACGCGGGTCGGCATTCACCAGCGCCGCCACATGGCCACGCGCTTCTTCGACAGCCGCTTCTGCATCCCAACCGTACATGTGGCTGCGCGATGCCGGATTGCCGAAATGGGCGCGCAAATACGGAATCATTTTGTCAGCGACGCGCGGATCAACTGGCGTCGTCGCTGAGTAATCCATATAAATAGGGAAGTGCGGTGACTTGAGCGTGTCCAGCAAGCTTTTTTCTAAAGGTGCATTCATTATTAACTACTCCAAAGTATCAAGAGAGAGTGTGGCTGACGTGCGCGGGATGCATGACAACAACATTTTTTTCCAAAGTTTTCTGTTTTTGCTGGTTGACTAAATCCTGCAGAGACACAGAGTCGAGGTAATCAACCATTTTTGCATTCAGGGTGGACCACAAATCATGCGTCATGCAATGAATGCCGCTGCTATGGTCGCTTCCATGACAATTACCTTTGCCGCCGCATTGGGTGGCATCTAGTGCCTCATCGACTGCGATAATGATGTCGGCGACCGTCACGTTTTGTGCCTTACGGGCAAGATTGTAACCGCCGCCGGGGCCGCGCACAGACTCCACGATTTCATGGCGGCGCAGTTTGCCAAATAATTGCTCCAGATAGGACAGCGAAATATCTTGCCTCTGGCTAATACCTGCCAGCGTGACGGGTCCCTTATCCTGGCGCAAAGCCAGGTCTATCATTGCCGTTACAGCAAACCGGCCTTTGGTTGTCAGGCGCATGAGTCGATTACTCCCCACAGTAAAAACTGAACGCTGCGGGAAAAAATTTAATCCCGAGCTATTTACTCAAGTATAGCAAATTTGAATAAGTTTGTCAGGGCGTGCCCTAAACCAAGTCCGGTAAAACCTGTTGGTCTTGGATGGCGGCGGGAGGGACATTGACGTTAGCCCTTCAGTTGGCGCTGTTTGCTCGCTAAGTGAGCCTTGCGTTCGGCGCTGTAATGCCACCAAGGTAGCGCTGGCGCGCCTTCCATATAGCGCACGGCAGAGATCAAGACATCATAGACGCAGGGATCATGCTTGACGCCTGTCAGCCGGCACAGTTCATCATACAAGTGATACGGGTCGCAACCGATGAGTTGTTGTGGATGCGCTATGCCCAATACCTTGAGATCGGCAATGCAGGCTTTGCCGACGTTCGGTAGCGCCATCAGTAGTTCTATCCGGGCCCGGCAAGGTTCCGCCGCGATCAATGCTGTTGTAGGTGTTTGCATGGTCACTTGTTGTGACTGGTCTGCCGGTCTGGTCTGAGGAAAGCTCTCGCACTGGCGTTATCCGGCGGGATAACGTAGCTCATTGGTAGTTTATAGCGAGCCGGCTAGAATTTATAGGGAATTCTCGTCGCGCTTGTTACAATACACGACTCATTGACACTCATCATTTAGCAGCCAATTACCCATCATGATTGATATCCAACTTCTCCGCAAAGACATAGACAGCGCTGCTGCCCGCCTCGCAACACGCAAGTTCAAGCTTGATGTGACGAGCTTTAACGCGCTGGAAGCCGAGCGCAAGCAAATTCAAACCCGTACCGAAGAATTACAAGGGCGGCGCAACAACCTGTCCAAACAGATCGGCATGCTCAAAGGTAAGGGGGAAGATACTGCCAGTCTGATGCTGGAAGTGGCCGGTATTGCGGATGAATTAAAGGCCTCTGAAGTGCGTCTGGGTGAAGTGCAGGTGCTGATGACCAACTTCATGCTCAGCATTCCTAATTTGCCGGATGAATCGGTTCCGCTAGGCGAGGATGAAACGGGTAACGTCGAAGTGCGCAAGGTCGGTAGCCCCCCTGTTTTTGATTTCGAGGTGAAAGATCACGTTGATCTGGGAGCTGTGCTGGGTCTTGATTTTGAGGTCGCGGTCAAATTAACTGGTTC
Organism: Burkholderiales bacterium; assembly: GCA_038330335.1. Classification (GTDB taxonomy): domain Bacteria; phylum Pseudomonadota; class Gammaproteobacteria; order Burkholderiales; family Burkholderiaceae_D; genus Undibacterium. The sequence continues at coordinate 9,166 of JBBQNW010000071.1, forward strand.
ACGTTTTGCGGTTCTCAAGGGCGGCATGGCGCGCCTGCATCGTGCTTTGGCGCAGTTCATGCTCGATACCCAGACTTTAGAGCATGGGTATACCGAATACTACACACCGTACATGGTGAACGCCGACTCTATGCGTGGTACCGGGCAGCTACCCAAGTTTGAAGAAGACTTGTTTGCCGTAAAAAAAGGCGGGCAAGAAGGTGAGGGCGAGGTGCTCTATCTGATCCCGACCGCAGAAGTGCCATTGACGAACACCGTCCGTGATGAAATCGTGGCGGTGGATACCTTGCCAATCAAACTCACGGCGCACACACCTTGTTTCCGTTCAGAAGCGGGTAGCTATGGTCGTGACACCCGGGGCTTAATCCGTCAGCATCAGTTCGATAAAGTCGAGTTGGTACAGATTGCGCATCCGGAAAAATCATTTGAAGCGCTGGAAGAAATGGTCGGGCATGCCGAAACGATCTTGAAAAAACTGGGATTGCCTTATCGCGTGATGAGTTTGTGCACCGGCGACATGGGCTTTGGCGCCTGCAAAACTTATGATCTGGAAGTCTGGTTGCCGGCGCAAAATACGTATCGCGAAATTTCTTCGATTTCCAATATGGGGGCATTTCAGGCTCGTCGTATGCAAACACGTTTCCGCAATGCGCAAGGGAAGCCAGAATTTGTACATACCTTAAACGGTTCGGCATTGGCGGTGGGGCGCACCTTGGTTGCGGTGCTGGAAAACTACCAGCAGGCGGATGGCAGCGTCGTGATACCAGAGGCTTTGCGTCCTTACATGGCAGGTATTGAGCGCTTATTGCCTGCTGAGAAATAAGTAACGTACTTTTTTCATACAAGCTACGCCGGCTGCATTCAGTTTTTGTGAATGCAGCCGGTTTTTTTACGCATTAAATAAATTACAGGACCGGCAGGCCAAGTGATGCTGCTTCATTTCGACGGTCAATAAACAGGCTGTTGCCGTGCACCTTTTTGGCTTGTTTTTTTGCATCAGAGGCGGCAATCGAAATCTGATGATGTGAGTAGTATTGCTGTGGTCGCGATTTAATGACGCCTAACGACAGGCTGACCAGAGGGTGAAATACTTTTTTACCCTGCCTGTCTTCGCTGACATAGCCGCCATGTTCTTTGTCTTCGTTGCTATAGAAATCTTTTATTTCCTCTGCAAACTCTTGCAAAATATTCCGGCAGCGCACTTCCCAATCTTCGCTTTTAAACAAAATAATAAAATCGTCGCCGCCGATATGGCCAATGAAATCATGCTGCGTGTCGCAGTGTTTTTTCAGTACTTCACTGGTCATTTGTATAATGTCGTCACCGCGGCGGTAGCCGTACATATCGTTAAATGGTTTGAAATGATCGAGGTCGCAATAGCAAGCGACAAAAGAAATTTGTTTTTGCAATAACTGATCGATATGTTCGTTGATGGGTACATTGCCCGGCAACTGCGTCAGAGGATTGGCATAGCGCGCGGCATTAATCTGCATTTGTGTAATTTCACGCATTAAATCCGGGCCCGTACCCAGCCCCAGATATTTACCCTGGTCGGTAATGATGATGCCGTTAATTAACTGATCTGGATTGGCTTCAATAATGATGTGGCTGACATCTTGCATACTGGTGTTTTTGTCGACCACAATCGGCTGCGCATCCATAAAGACGGTGCAAGGCTTTTTGCCATAGACCTCTCTTTGGAACGGGCGCGCAAAACAATCGATCATGTGATAACGGTTGATTAAGCCTACCGGAACACCGTCATCGACAATCGGAATGATCTGTAATTTGGGATTTTGTAAAAACAAATCATCCACTTGGTTATTTAAGGTTGATGACGTGATCGTGGTTGGTGTTTTTAGTATTTTTTCTATTGTCACAGTGTTTTCACTTTTAGAAGGCGTGCGTGAATACGCGTTCGGGTGATTCACCGCGAGTGCTTTTGCCACGGCGGCTGGAATGGCTCTGCCCGGGTTGGCGTGCGGTTTGGCAATGTGGTAACCCTGGCCGCAGGCCACGCCAAGATCGCGAATGGCGATCAGTTCTGCCTGTGTTTCTATGCCTTCAGCTACGACCTTGGTACCGGACTGTTCAGCAATACTTTGTATTGAACGGACAAACTGCATTTTCACCGGGTCATGATCTATCCCCTGGATGAAATGCATGTCGATCTTGACATATTCGGGTTTTAATTCCGACCACAGACGCAGACTGGAAAATCCTTCACCAAGGTCATCAATCGCAATTTCAAAACCCATTTGACGATAATGTAAAACGGCTTCGCGCAATAAATCATAGTCATGCGTGGGCTGATATTCGGTTAGCTCAATGATGACCCGTTCCGGATTGATGCCCAGTTCATGAATGTAATCGAGTGTTTCACCGTGCTTCACGTCGCGCAGTAACAGGCATTCAGGGCTGACGTTGAGAAATAACTTGCCCGCAAGTTTGAGTGCAGCGAATTGCTCAAGGACGATGCGGCGGCACAGATGTTCGACGGTGACGGTCAGGTTGTGTTCGGCCGCGGCTTTGAATAAATTGAGCGGTGAATGCATGGCGCTGTCTGAAGGGCCCCGGATCAGGCCTTCGTAGCCCAATATCTCGCCGCTATGCATCTGAATGATGGGCTGAAAGCGCGCACTCAGCAGGCGATGTTGAATGATACGTTGTAATTGTGCCAGGATATTGGCGCTTTCATCATACAGGGGGAGGGCGCTGGCGAAAAAGTCAGACACTTCTTCGTAGCAGGGATAACCCAAAGTGGTGCCGGTGTTGCTGTCCATGAATAGACCTTGTTGAGAATAGACGCTAAACCTGAATGCGTGAACGGTCATCAGGCGAAATATTTCGTTATGTTAACGTCGGTTTGTGACAACAGCATGTCCGCAAGCGGTTTGAGTAGGCGCGCCATACGGCAGTTGTCGCAGCTAGCGGCAGTGCGGGTCGTCGGTAAATTGTACTTTTGAAAAATGGTCTTGAAAAAATTCCTCATTAAAAAGAAATTTTTTTGCTATAATATTTGGCTTGGTTAAGCGCAACGGCGCGTAGATTTGCGTAGCTGTGCATACTAGTTAGGACCAGTTAGGAAAGGTGGCAGAGTGGTCGAATGCACC
>JBBQNW010000072.1:0-11997 GCA_038330335.1 Burkholderiales bacterium
CTTTTTTTAAAGCAGCAGGACGTAACGGATGGCGCTCTGAGACGGTAGGAAATAAACAGGTATTGTTCAATTTTTAGGCCAGCCAGTAATCATTAAAAACCTGGCTCACCCTTAGCCGCAAGCACCTTCATCAGGTGAAGGAAGTTCGCCCGTCGGCAAACTTCCTTTTTACAAAGCAAAAAAACCTGCATTCCATCAATGCATAGATCACCTCACTCAGCGGCCAGCATGGACATGGCGCACTGCTTGCCGGTCTGACACAAAGTTACAACTGCATTTCCCGTAACAAATTGCTTCTGACCCACTCAGCGTTACCTGATTCGGTATTTCTCGCTTGCCACGCGCGAAATTCAGGGTCCATCGTCACCGCATCCAGACATTTGCCATACTCGCTGTAAGTGGCAAAACTGACGGTAAAAGACATATTGCCTACCTCGCCAACACCGACAGTCCAAAGCGACGGCTTTGCACCATGTTTTTTCCAAATATTAGCAGCGACTTGACAGCTCTCCACCAATGCGGCGAGTTTTTTACCGGGAATCGGACGAAAATCATACTGCACCATAATAGCCATGACATCTCTCCTTATTGTGTTTTCAAAATACGGATTCAAGTAGCAAATCCGTCGTTTTTACAAAACGGTCTTCTCAGGTTGATGTTGATAAGACATTAATTAAGGTAGTTTGCAAAACCCGCGAAATCAATAGTTAACTGACAAGTAGCCTGGACTAAGGCAAAAAATGCGGGTTATGGGCGGGCGCAACTCGCGCCATACAAAGGTCACACAACCGCGTGGCTTGCACTTGCCTTACTGCTTACTTGGCTGACCTCATTGTTGAAAATCGAGCGGCGTTCATAGATACGCGCGTGGCTTAATTAACAGGATATTGTGCAAAGGTCTTGTTATATAATTTCTTCTGGTTAATTTCTTTTGCAACGTTTCGAGTTTGATTCGCCTGTGTAGAAATTAGTAATTTTTTATATGTTAATGATTAGGTCTTTTATGAATTTTCTCATTGTCCCTACGATTCTTATTTTATCAACTCTCGGTGGATGTGCTGCCACTCAAGTGTCAGCTTCTGGGAGCTCTGTAGAACTTGTGAGTGAAAAACCTCAAGGTTGTCGTTATTTAGGTGAAGCAGTTGGCTCGCAAGGAAATTCGTTTACGGGTGATTTTACAACGGACTCCGATCTTCTGGTTGGCGCACGTAATAGTCTAAGAAACAAAGCTGGAGCAATGGGTGGAAATGTGGTGCATGTTCAAGCGATGAATAACTCAAGCGCGTTTGGTAGCATGGGTACAACTAATAGCACTTTTATTGGCTTAGTCTATCTTTGCTCGCAACGTTAAAATTTGAATCGTTTTCCCACATTGGTAAGGTTGGGCTGCAAAGCCCAACATTCATCAACATACAAATCAAGCTATGTAGATACTCTGTTGAAAAGCGAGCCATTTTCAATTAGAAGTTGGCTTATTTATGCGACTCCCGGTAAATCAGCCTCTGCTAAGCGTCGCAATATTCGGCATGCCATTTCAAATCAATGCGCTTCTTCCCAATTATTCCCCACGCCAACTTCCGCCAGCAAAGGCACATGCAGTTGTGCCACGCTGGCCATCAGTTCCGGTAGCTTGCGTTTGACCAGTTCCAGCTCGGCCTCGGGCACTTCCAGTACCAGTTCATCGTGTACTTGCATGATCATGAGGGATGTTAATTGCTCGGTTTCCAGCCAGTTTTGTACCGCGACCATGGCCAGCTTGATCAGGTCGGCGGCGGTGCCTTGCATCGGGGCGTTGATGGCGGCGCGTTCTGCGCCCTGGCGGCGTGGGCCGTTAGGACTGTTGATTTCTGCCAGCCACAGGCGGCGGCCGAACACGGTTTCTACGTAGCCCTGGGCTTTGGCTTGGCTGCGGGTGTCGGCCATGTATTGGGCCACGCCGGGGTAGCGTTGGAAGTATTTGTCGATGTAGCTTTGGGCGGCGCTACGTTCTATGCCGAGGTTGCCGGCTAGGCCGAAGGCGCTCATGCCGTAGATCAGGCCGAAGTTAATTACTTTGGCGTAGCGTCTTTGCTCGCTGGAGACTTCGGGTAGCTCTACGCCAAAAATTTCCGAGGCGGTGGCACTGTGCACGTCTTCGCCGGCGGCAAAGGCTTTGAGCAGACTGGCGTCGCCGGAGATGTGCGCCATGATGCGCAGTTCAATTTGCGAGTAATCGGCCGAAACGATTTTGCTGCCCGCCGGCGCGACAAAGGCTTCGCGGATGCGGCGTCCCTCAGCGGTGCGTACCGGAATATTTTGCAGATTCGGGTCATTCGATGCCAGCCTGCCGGTGACGGCAACGGCCTGGGCGTAGTTGGTGTGGACGCGACCGGTGCGGGTGTTGACCATCTTGGGCAGCTTGTCGGTATAGGTCGATTTCAGTTTGGCCAGACCGCGGTATTCCAGTAAGATTTTCGGCAACGGATAATCTTCGGCCAGCTTTTGCAGCACTTCTTCATCGGTGGACGGGGCGCCGGACGGGGTTTTTTTTACCACCGGTAAGCCGAGTTTAACGAAAAAAATCTCACCGAGTTGCTTGGGAGAATTCAGGTTAAACGGCTGGCCGGCCAGTTCGTAAGCGCTTTGTTCCAGTTGCAATAAACGGATGCCGATTTCATGTGATTGGGTGGCGAGTAAATCTTTATTGATCAGCACGCCGTTGCGTTCAATTTTCTGCAAGACGACCGCGGTTGGCAGCTCTATTTCCTGGTAGATGCGCAGCAGTTTGGCGTCGTTTGCCACTTGCGGCCACATGGCCTGATGCAGTTGCAGCGTAATGTCGGCGTCTTCGGCGGCATACGCCGTGGCGCGTTCCAGCTCTACCTGGTCGAAACAGATTTGCGATGCACCTTTACCGCAGACCTCTTCAAAGCTGATAGTTTTGTGGTTCAGATGGCGCAAGGCCAGACTGTCCATATCATGCGATTTGTGCGATTCAAAGACATACGATTGCAATAGCGTGTCGTGCGCGATGCCGCGCAAAGTCACCCCGTGGTTGGCAAAGATGTGGCTGTCGTATTTCAGATTTTGCCCGACCTTGGCTTTGCTGCTGTCTTCCAGCCAGGGCGTGAGTTTGCCTAAGACGAATTCACGCGTCAGCTGGGTGGGCGCATCAGCATAGCAATGTGCTAGCGGAATGTAGGCCGCAATACCCACTTCGCAGCACAGTGAAATGCCAACCAGCTGTGCGGTCATCGGTTCTAGCGAGGTGGTTTCGGTATCGACCGCAGTCAGGTTGGCGCGATTGATGGTCGCTATCCAGCTGTCCAGCGCGGCTTCAGTCAGAATGGTGTCGTAGCGGGTGAGGGCGGGTTTGCCGGGAATCGCGGCCGCTTCGGTATCGGCAAACAAGCCGCCTTGTGCCGGCGTCGGGCTTTTTAGCTGTGTAGCGCCGGCAGTCGCATCCCCCGATAATTCGCGCAACCAGCTTTTGAAACCGTAGCGTTGAAAGAAGGCCAGCATGGCTTGCTTGCTTTCTTCCTTTGCCATCAAAGATTCATCGATGGAAATGTGCTGGGCGCTTAAATCGCAATCGGTTTTGACGGTAATGAGTACGCGTCCTTGGGGTAGCCAATCCAGCGCCGCCCGCAGGTTGTCGCCGACGACCCCTTTGATTTTGTCGGCATTGGCCATGACGCCTTCCAGGCTGTCGTATTCGGCCAGCCATTTGAGTGCAGTTTTGGGGCCGCATTTGGTCACGCCCGGGACGTTGTCAGCGGTGTCGCCGATCAGGGTCAGGTAATCGATAATGCGCTCTGGCGGCACGCCAAATTTCGCCAGCACCCCGGCTTGGTCCAGCTTTTCGTTGCTCATGGTGTTGATCAGCGTGACGTGATCATCCACCAGTTGGGCTAAGTCTTTGTCACCGGTAGAGACTACGGTGTGAAGGCCCTGGCGGGTCGCCTCTACCGCCAGAGTACCGATGACGTCATCGGCTTCCACCCCTTCTATCATTAAAATCGGCCAGCCCATGGCGCGTACGGCTTCGTGTATCGGTTCAATTTGCAGACGCAAATCATCGGGCATGGCGGCGCGCTGGGCTTTATACTCGGGATACAGGTCGTCGCGGAAGGTTTTGCCTTTGGCGTCAAACACACAGGCGATGTAGGTGGCTGGATAATCGTGGCGCAATCGGCGTAACATGTTGATCATGCCGTAGATGGCGCCGGTCGGCTCGCCTTGCGCATTGCGTAAATCGGGCATGGCATGAAAGGCGCGATACAGATAACTCGAGCCGTCGACTAATAACAAGGTTTTTTGCATATGGATGAAAATAGAAAAAGAGTATTGAAATTGCGCCAGATTACTAACGGCGAGCGCGCTACGGCGCTGAAAGCGCGCGAATCCTGGCATATGTTCACGATTATGGCAGAATTTATCGAGTCTACCGAGCGACTATCCGACATCCGGCCGGCCGTGACGATCTTTGGATCCGCCAGAGTGCCGGCCGATAATCCGTATTATCTGATGTGCATGGATGTGGCGCGGCGCTTGTCGGATGCCGGCTTTGCGGTCATTTCTGGCGGCGGCCCGGGCATTATGGAAGCGGCCAATCGAGGCGCATTTGAGGGCTTGTCGGCGTCGGTAGGTTTGAATATCGAATTGCCACATGAACAAAAAACCAATCCTTGGCAGAATATTTCCCTTAATTTCAGACATTTCTTTGCGCGCAAGGTGGCGTTTGTGAAATACGCCGATGCCTATGTGATCTTTCCGGGAGGCTTTGGCACCATGGATGAGTTAAGCGAGGTGCTGACCTTGATCCAGACCGGTAAAACCCGGCATATTCCGGTAATTCTGGTCGGCGGCAGTTTCTGGCGCGGTTTGCTCGACTGGATACAGCGGCAAATGGTGGATAACGGGATGATCGCCGCCAGCGATGTGAATCTGGTACAGATCATCGATGAGCCGGCCAATATTGTCGATGCCATCTTCGCCTTTTACGAAGCCCGTGATATCGAGCCTTCAGAAGAGGAACGGCAACGCATGTTGTATTTGTAAGCGGATTACGCAAAACTGCCCCCGCTTCGTTGCTGCCTTCTTATGGCATTGTCGCTGGTACGCCCGGCTGGGTAATTGTGCGTAAGACCTGTGTAAAAATGGGAAACGAATCTGTTTGTACCGGCTTTGAGCGGCTGATAGCGGCGCATTTGCCGGCTGATTGCAGCAAAACATGCCGTCCGTATGGCGATATCACTGTGAGCGATCAGCTCGCTTTGTTACAATGCTGACTAACAGACGGTCTTTAATCCGCATTCAAAGTGAATATCATGAAAATTATGTCCAAGACATCATCCGCACTGCTGCTGTGTTTGCTGACGGTGGTATTACCTGCCACTGTAATGGCACAAAGTAAGCCCGCCCTGACACCGCCAACTCTGGAAAAACTGGAAGAAGGCCCGGAGCCCGGCATTACCATCAGTAAGCCAGAAACGACGAAGCCTAAGGTGACAGAAAAACGCGTCAACGGCAAAGTCACCGAGGTACAGGTGAAATCGGGTAAAAGCAGCTATGTCGTTAAGTCTGATCCGGAAGTCGGGAATGCGCCCAAGGGCACCGTGCAGGGTGACGCCAACCGCGCCGCCCAATGGACGATCTTAGAATTCGGCGGCAAAAAAGAAAGCAAAGAGGTCGAGCCGGTACCGGCGCTGCCGCCCGCACCCGCTAATGTCACATCCAATGCGGCAGCTGCCAGCATGCCGACTAAAAAATAATCTATCGTCTGATCAAAAATGGCTGTATTTACACCGGTAACACTGGACGATCTGGGTCCATGGATGGCGCAGTTTCCGCTCGGAAAAGCCTTGGCAATCAAGGGCATCGCTTCTGGCATTGAAAATAGTAATTTTTTTATCCAGACGGAAGCAGGTGAATTTGTTCTGACGATTTTTGAAAATCTGAGTTTTGAACAATTACCTTTTTACCTGAAACTGATGCGCTTGCTGGCCGATAAGGGGGTTTTGGTACCCGCGCCGGTTGCCAATAACCAAGGCGAGCTGGTGACGGCCTTGCACGGTAAGCCGGCCGCGATCGTCAGTAAGCTGGAAGGCACATCTCAGATGTCGCCGGCGCCTGTGCATTGTGCTGCGGTCGGCGACATGCTGGCACACATGCACCTGGCCGCCCGTGATTTTGAGATTCGTCAGCCGAATCTGCGCGGGCTGGAATGGTGGCATCTGACGACGCCGGAAGTCTTACCGTTTTTGTCGGATGCTAACCAGCATTTGTTGCGCGCTGAAATCCATTATCAGGACGCGTTCGCCAGTACGGCGGTCTACCATGCGCTGCCGGCAGGGCCGGTACACGCCGATTTGTTCCGGAATAATGTCATGTTTGACGGGGAACGCCTGACCGGCTTCTTTGACTTTTATTTTGCCGGCTGTGATAGCTGGATATTTGATGTCGCGGTGACAGTGAACGACTGGTGCATCGATCTGGCTAGCGGCGAACTGGATCAGGCACGTCTGGCGGCGCTGCTCAATGCCTATCACGCAGTGCGGCCGTTTACGCCGGAAGAAAGCATCGCCTGGCAACCGATGTTACGGGCGGCGGCCTTCCGTTTCTGGCTGTCGCGTCTGTATGACTACCATTTGCCGCGCGACGCAGAAATGCTGACGCCGCATGACCCTGGCCATTTCGAACGCATTTTACGTTTGCGCGAACAGCGCCAGGCACCACCGTTACCACAGGCTACGCCAGAGACTCAATGAAGACAACAAATGCAATGACCGGTTGGTTGTGGGTCAGGCAAGGTATCGCCATCTTTAAAAAGCAACCGGCAGAAATGCTGATGTTGTTTTTTGCCTATATGTTTTTAAATATGGGCCTGGGGCTGATTCCTTTTGCCGGACAGTTTTTGCCCTTGCTCCTGGTGCCGGTGTTTGCCATGAGCTTTATGAGCGCTTGCCGTGACATCCAAGCCGGGCAGCGTGTCAATGCGCAATTGCTGATGGTCGGGTTTCGTTCGCCGGCCTTGCTCAATTTATTAAAACTAGGCGTCTTGTATATTCTGGCCGCCACACTGGCGATCGCTGCCTCGAGTCTGATTGACGGTGGTGTGTTTTGGGATTTTGTCATGAATCCGGAACCGGTTGACCCTAAAGCCTTGCCTGAGAGCAGCATGTTCTGGAGCATGATGTTTTCAGGTCTGGTGTATTTGCCAGCCATGATGGCATTCTGGTATGCCGCACCGTTGATCGCCTGGAACAATATGAGCCTGAGTAAAGCGGTGTTTTATAGCTTCTTTGCGGTGCAACGTGCCGGCAAAGCGTTTAGTGTTTATGCTCTGGCGTGGGCCGGCATTGGCGTGCTGTTGCCACTGGTGGTGAGTCTGATCGTGGCCTTAATTGTCGGTAGCGCCACAACTTTAATGATCATACTGATGCCGTTTTCTCTCGTCTTGACGGTGGTCATGTATTGCTCTTTTTACCCGACTTACACCGATATTTTTGCTGAAGCCGAACCTGCGGTGTTGTTGCCGGCAGACCAGGCCGATCCGTCGAAATAACTGGATCTGCCTGACCGCTTTAGTCGGGCGTTAGCTGGTAAGACTGGCATGCTGCGGTGCCAGTGAAGCAGAGTTAAGTCAAATTACGTCTACTTAGGTCTGGCTCGGCGTGGCGGTGTGCTCGTGCTCGCTGGCGAGCGCAAGATCTTCGATAATCTCAAAACTGTGGGTCATTGCTGCGGTTTTTTCCAGCATGATTGATGCTGAGCAATATTTTTCATGCGACAGTTTGATCGCGCGCTCGACCAGATTCGGTTTTAAGTTGCGGCCACGCACGATAAAGTGAAAGTTGATTTTAGTGAAAACTTTCGGCTCAACCTCTGCCCGTTCCGCTGATAATTTCACTTCACAGGCACGAATGTCTTGCTTGCTTTTACGTAAAATCAAGACCACATCGTAGGCTGAACAGCCACCGGTACCGAGCAAGACCATTTCCATCGGGCGTGGTGCCAGATTGCGGCCGCCACCGTCCGGTGCGCCATCCATCAACACCGCGTGACCAGATCCGGTTTCCGCTAAAAACGTCATGCCGGACAAGCCGGTCCAGCGTACTGTTGCTTCCATGTTAATCCCTGTAAAGTAATTTTTTATCATTGTAGCGCATTGCCTGCACGATGGCTTTTTACCAAATCTGCGCTGATTTGCCTTGATTTGCCTTTTTTTTGGCAACCGGTTTGCTCATTTTTTAAACAGTGCTTGCACTAAGTCCTTGAAAACACTATAATTTCCCACTCTCTGTTCGCCCAGGGGATAATTTACAAGGGAGCGTCTGTCAGGTAAGTGCTGGCAGAACCACCAAAACAGGGCGTTTACAAACTTTTATTAGGATTCAACATGAAAACCTTTTCCGCTAAGGGCCATGAGGTTCAGCGCGACTGGTTCGTGGTTGACGCGACAGATAAAATTCTCGGACGTGTTGCCAGCGAAGTGGCACTCCGTTTACGCGGCAAGCATAAACCAGAATTTACTCCCCACGTCGACACGGGCGATTTCATCGTCGTGATCAATGCAGGTAAACTGCGTGTGACCGGAACTAAAGCTCTGAACAAGATCTACTACCGTCATACTGGTTATCCAGGCGGTATCTACGAAACGAACTTCCAGAAAATGCAAGCGCGTTTTCCAGGCCGTGCACTCGAGAAGGCAGTTAAAGGCATGTTGCCTAAAGGCCCACTCGGTTACGCGATGATCAAAAAGCTCAAAGTGTACGCAGATGCAACGCATCCGCACGCCGCTCAGCAACCACAAGTACTTGACCTTTAAGGATTCGCCATGATCGGTAATTACAACTACGGAACTGGCCGTCGCAAGAGCGCAGTTGCTCGCGTCTTCCTGAAAACTGGCAGCGGCAAGATCGTTGTCAACGGCAAACCAGCGAATGAGTATTTTTCTCGTGAAACTGGCCTGATGGTCATTCGTCAACCACTGGAACTGACTAATAATCTCGAAACTTTCGACATTATGGTCAACGTTCACGGCGGCGGCGAATCTGGCCAGTCCGGTGCTGTTCGTCACGGTATCACTCGTGCACTGATCGACTACGATGCAGCATTGAAGCCGGAGCTGTCAAAAGCCGGTTTCGTTACTCGCGATGCTCGTGAAGTTGAACGTAAAAAAGTTGGTCTGCGCAAAGCTCGTCGCGCAAAGCAGTTCTCCAAGCGTTAATCCGCAAGAATCTGTCAGAAAAAGCCGCCAGGTGTATGCCTGGCGGCTTTTTTATTGGGGATTCACTGCCAGGGCGGCTCGAAAATTGGAACAAGTTTCCTTATCTGGTGTCAAATCTGCTGCTAAAATATGGAAAAAATTTCTGTCAAGGAAGTAATAATGATCAAAATAGGCATCGTAGGTGGCACCGGTTATACCGGCGTGGAATTGCTGAGAATCCTGGCAACGCATCCGGCTGCACAATTGACGGCGATTACCTCGCGCAAAGAAGATGGTTTGCCGGTCTCCAGCATGTATCCGTCTTTGCGTGGACGGGTTGACATGGCTTTTTCTGCGCCAGAGAAAGCCAAACTGACGGAGTGTGATGTGGTGTTTTTCGCTACCCCGCATGGCGTGGCGATGACGCAGGCGCCGGAGTTACTCGCCGCAGGAGTCAAAATTATCGATCTGGCGGCAGATTTCCGTCTGCAAGATGTGGCTGAATTCGAAAAATGGTATGGCATGCCGCATAGCTGCGCCGAAGTATTACAAGAAGCCGTGTATGGTTTGCCTGAACTGAATCGTGCCGCCATTAAATCTGCCCGTGTGATCGGTAATCCGGGTTGTTACCCGACTACCATGCAACTCGGTTTTGCGCCTTTGCTGAAAGCCGGTATCGTGGATGCCGGCAACCTGATAGCCGATTGCAAATCGGGTGTTTCCGGTGCCGGTCGCAAAGCAGAGATTGGCATCCTGTTTTCGGAATCGAGTGATTCTTTCAAAGCCTATGGCGTTTCCGGTCACCGGCATACGCCGGAAACTATCGAGCAGTTGCAGCACATGACTAGTGAAAAAATCGGCCTGTTGTTTACACCGCATCTGGTGCCGATGATACGCGGCATGCATGCCACCTTGTATGCCCGCCTGAGCAAACAGGTCAGCAATGAAGAGTTGCAGGCTCTGTTTGAAAACGCCTATAAAGATGAGCCTTTTGTCGATGTGATGCCGTTTGGCTCCCATCCGGAAACCCGCTCTACGCGCGGTTCGAATATGTTGCGCCTGGCCTTGCATCGGCCGCAGAATGGCAATACCGTGGTGGTGTTGGTGGTGCAAGACAATCTGGTCAAAGGCTCTTCAGGGCAGGCCGTACAATGTATGAATCTGATGTTTGGCCTGGACGAAACGACCGGCCTGATGCACGTCCCGGTCATGCCTTAAGCGCCACCGTTTATGGCAAAACTACGCTTCTGGCAACGCCATCTTTCGGCGTCCAAAATGACCATTCAGCACCATCAGCCATGGCCGGTGACAGCGGCGATCGTGCTGCTGCTGCTGGGCCTTGCGGGCGCTGTCGCCTTGTGGACTTATGATCTGGGTCGCAGCTTCGCTTTTGGCCCGAAAATCAAGGTCGAACAAGTCGCTTTACTGGAAAAACAGGTCGATGACCTGGTAGCGCAGCGTAATGCCCTGGCGGCGACCGCGAATACCGCCGAGAGTCAGCAAAATATAGAGCGTTCGACCCAGAAACAATTGGGCGAACAGGTTAAAACCTTAATGCTGGAAAATCTGAAGCTAAAAGATGACCTGGCTTTTTTTGAAAGCCTGTTGCCGGCAACCACCGGGCAAGACGGTATCAGTATTCAGCGTATTAAGGCCGAAATGGCGGCGCCGAATCAATTGCGTTACCGTGTGCTAGTGATGCAGGGTGGCAAGGGTGGGCGGGATTTTGGCGGAGAGATGCAACTGACGCTGACGCTGGTACAGGCGGGTAAACCTGCTATCATGCCATTCCCTGATCCTAAATCGGGCGAGGCCGGAAAGCTGAAGTTGCTTTTTAAGCATTATCAGCGACTGGAAGGCCTGATTACTTTACCCGAAGGCGCGACGGTAAAAGCGATACAGGCAAAGATATTGGATAAAGGCGTACAGCGCGCCCAGCAATCCATCAATCTCTAGGGTAGTCATCCACTCTAGATGCGTTTTTAACAGACTCTGAGGAAATGCTCATGTTTAGTCGCAAAAATAAAAATACCATAGATAGTTTGATCGGTGTCTGCACCAGCATCGAAGGTAATGTGCACTTTAAAGGTGGCTTGCGGATTGATGGCCATGTCAAAGGTAACGTGATTGCCGACACTAGTGAGGCGAGCATGCTGGTCATTTCAGAGCAGGCCAGAATTGACGGCGAAGTTCGGGCCGCGCATGTGGTGGTCAATGGCGAGATCAACGGCCCGGTCTATTCATCAGAACTGATAGAGCTGCAGACCAGAGCCAGAATTTCTGGGGATGTGCACTATAAAGCACTCGAAATGATGAATGGCGCGCTGGTCACAGGAAAATTGACGCATGAACTGATGAATATAGAGCCGGTACTCAAGCTGGCGGCATCTAATTAGACTCAAGCTAGTTCAACGTGGCTAAGCCTTGCTAAAACATGCGAATCAAATAGTGGTCTATAATGAAGTTCTGAATGTATTGTAGGAGCAAGAAATGAATGCAGTTGCCGAAATGCCATCCCCGATTATTTTTACTGACAGCGCCGCTTCTAAAGTGGCAGAGCTGATACAGGAAGAAGGTAACCCTGATCTGAAACTACGCGTGTTTGTCCAAGGTGGCGGATGCTCGGGCTTCCAGTATGGTTTCACTTTTGATGAAATTACCAACGAAGACGATACCGTGATGGACAAAAACGGTGTGCAATTGTTGATCGACGCCATGAGCTACCAGTATCTGGTTGGCGCAGAAATCGATTACAAAGATGATCTGGAAGGTGCGCAATTTGTGATCAAGAATCCGAATGCAGAATC
>JBBQNW010000073.1:0-11950 GCA_038330335.1 Burkholderiales bacterium
ACGTTTTCACACATAGAACTTATTTGCATGTCAATTGTACTCGCCTGTGCCACATAGCCGCCGGCGAGGATTTCCTGCCAGACGCGCTGGGTGAGTTTGTCGCCCCGGTAGGCGGCACGGCCGCCGACGCCGGCGAAGGACTTGAAGAACAGGAGCCGCCGCTCGCACCAGAGGCGCCCGGCGTGCTGCGCTTCCACTACTTCAGTATGGGGAATGCCGGCCAGCAAAACGTTTTGCGTGGCCTGCGGTACGCCCAGCGCCTGCAGTTTGGTTGCATCGCTCAGCAAGGCCAGATTGCGTTGATCGGCATACAAGGCGTGCGCCTGTGGGTGCGGCGTGAGCACCATCGCGTTGCACAAGTATGCCTCGCGCAAAGTTTCGCTGGTTTGCTCCGCTAGTGAAAAATCAGTCAGACGGTTGTAGACCAGGTCAATGGCCAGGTCGCCGTGCCAGAGTAGGCCCCCGCGCAAACTGAACTCGGACGGGCCAGCGATCACCGCCTGCAGTCCGTGCCGCTGGAACAATTTTTGGAACAGCAAAAACTCAGGATACAAACACTGTTGCCCGGGGTTCTGGTCCACGATGGCGATGCTGCGTAGCGGCCGCGCAGGTCCGCTCAGAGACCACTCGCGATGAAACATCGCCATGATGCTTTGCTCGAAGCCATCGGCGCTGAGCGCTGGCGGCTCCAGACCCGCCAGCGCCGCACAACATGCGCGTTGCGCCCGCGCCAGCACGGCGTTGAGCATCGCTCCCGCTGCGTTGGTATTGATCTCGATCAGTCCGAAGCTGCTTTCGGTGACATGAAAGTCGTAGCTGAAAAACACACCCCTGGCGCCGCCCGGATCGTGGTGCGCGATGAGTGGTGAGTAAGCCAAGACCTGCTCGCGGTAGGCTGGTAATGTGACGACTGATTCAATGGCATGAATCACTTTTTGCATGCGTGTCAGGTGGGCGTGCGAGACAAAGACCGGACGCGAAGCGAACAAGTAAGGGCAGCGTTGCAGTAGCAGATCAAACAGATCAGGCTGGTTGATTGCCGATTTTAATGCCAGGCGCAGCGCGTCGGCGTCTAGGCTGAGGCAAAAGCATTCGCTGTTGAGCCGCTCAATTGATTGCTCGCTCATGCTACCGTTCCCGCGGCAGCCCCATCCACAGCAGCGGCTTTGGGCTTGGCACTGTTGATCCCGGCAAGCTTGGTGCGCTTGAGCATTAAGGCATTGATCGCCACCACCGCAGAACTACCTGACATTGAGAGAGCTGCAATCTCGGGGCTTAGCACGAACGGGTACAGGACACCTGCGGCAAGCGGGAACGCGATTAAGTTGTAGCCCACTGCCCACCCCAAGTTCTGATGCATCTTGCGCAAGGTGGCGCGCGACAGCTCAATGGCACCGACGATGTCGTAAGGATCGCTCTTCATCAGCACCACGTCGGCACTGTCCATCGCCACATCGGTGCCGGCGCCGATGGCAAAGCCGACATTGGCTTGTGTCAGCGCAGGCGCGTCGTTGACGCCATCGCCGACCATGCCGACGCGTTTGCCGGTGGCCTGCAGTTCCTTAATCTTGGCCGCCTTCTGGACGGGCAGCACATCGGACAGCACGCTGGTGATACCCAGGTCGGCGGCGATGCGCTTGGCGGTGCCGGCGTTGTCACCGGTCAGCATGACCACCTCGACCCCGCTTTCGCGCAGCTTGGCCACCGCCGCCTTGGCGCTGGGCCGGACCGCATCAGCGATGGCGATCAGGCCGATCACCTTGTCGTTCTGCGCCACATGCACCACGGTGCGGCCTTCGCCTTGCAACCGTGCGGCGTCAGCTTCCAACGGCCCGAGAGCCAGCTTCTGGGTGTCCATCAGTAAGCGGTTGCCGAGAAACACCATGCCGGCGGAGGTTCGCGCCTGCGCGCCCTGGCCGTCGATGCTCTTGAAACCAGTCGGGGCGACGACCTTCAGCTTTGCAGCGCGTCGCAACACGGCTTGCGCCAAGGGGTGCGCCGACCCCTGTTCGACGGCTGCCGCCGCAAGCAGCAGCGCGTCTTCGGTGATGCCTTCGGCCATCACCATCTCCACCACCTCCGGCTTACCCACGGTGAGGGTGCCGGTCTTGTCAAAGACGATGACGTTGAGCTTAGTGGCGTCTTCCAGCGCCGAGGCATTCTTGAACAGAATGCCGTTGGCGGCTCCCAGGCCGGTGCTAACCATCACCGCCATCGGCGTGGCCAGGCCGAGCGCATCGGGGCAGGCGATGACAAAAACGGTGATGGTCAGTGTTACCGCAAACAACAAAGACTGGCCGATCCACCAGAACCACACCGAAAAGGTCAGCAGCCCGACCCCGATAGCGGCGATCACCAGCCACTGGGCCGCCTTGTCAGCCAGCAATTGTGCGGGCGCTTTGGAGTTCTGCGCCTCCTGCACCAGCTTGACGATCTGCGCCAGGGCGGTGTCGGCGCCGACTTTGGTGGCCTTGTACTTAAAGCTACCGTTGGTGTTGATGGTGGCACCCGCTACCTTGGCGCCGGGGCCTTTTGGTACCGGCATCGACTCGCCGGTCAGCATCGATTCGTCGACCAGTGAATCGCCCGATTCAATCGTGCCGTCCACCGGAATCTTGTTGCCCGGCCGGATCACGACGATATCGCCGACTACCACGTCGGCGGTGGCCACTTCGACCTCGGCGCCTTTGCGTAGCACGAAGGCCTTGGCCGGTGTCAGTTTCAGCAGTGCCTTGATGGCCGACGAGGCACCGGCACGGGCGCGCATTTCCAGCCAGTGGCCCAGCAGAATGAACACCATCAGCATGGAAACCGCCTCAAAAAACTGCTCGCCCTCAAAGAAGAAGGTGGCTCCGACGCTAAACAGATAGCCGGTACCGGCGCTCAAAACAATCAGCGCTGCCATGCCTAACGTGCCCGTCTTGAGCCCGCGCCAGGCAGAAACGAAGAACGACCAGCTCGGGTAGAGAATGGCGGCGCTGGCCAGGACAAACAGCCATTGGTTGAGCGGCAGGCCGAAGGGCGGCACCGGTGGCGCGAACATGTTGCCCATTGGCGAGTAAATGAAGATCGGCACCGAAAACACCAGGCAGATCCAGAACCGCTTGCGCATGTCGCGCACCATTGCGGGCAGATCCATGTTTCCGCTATGCCCCATCTCCTGCGCCATAGCGAACGAGGTGGGCGACTGCTTGTCGCCAGCGTGAGCCAGCCCCTTGTGATGAGTGGCATCAGGAGCCGCAGACTCTTGCCCGGCAGGCGCAGCCGCTGGAGATAGCCACGCTCTCAATGTCTGTAGCAGGGAAGTCGCGGCAGCTGGAGCGCCTGGTTCGGGTGCGTCAGCGGGCTTGGACACAGGGGCGGTTTCGGCAGCGGGCGAGGGCCCATCCGGCATTTTCATACCTGCTGGCATGGCATCCGTGTCGGGCTTTGGCGCCGCGGCTGCAGGGGCTGATGGTGTTGTCGCCACTGCGGGCGCAACAGCAGGGACTGACTTGGCTGTGGCAGCCGGCGCGACCAGGGAAGGTTTTGGTATAGCAGCGACCGGATTTGCTGCTGCGGTATCTGCTGCTGCACGGCCTACGTGGCCGTTGTGCGGCGCAGTTGATTCAAACCCACGCTGACGCACAGCCGACTTGATATCGGAAACGTCGAGTCGGGTTTCGTCGTAGCGCGCGGTGGCGCTGCCGGCAGCATAATTTACGGTCACACTTTCGACCCCTGGCACCTCGCCAATGCGCTTTTCCACTTCGTCCACGCTCAATACGGACAACATGCCATGCACATCAATAACGCTGGTTTTCATCGCGCGCCCTGTTCACATCTTATGTTTAACGCCGGGTTCTGCAGCGCCAGTTGCTGCTTTGCTTCCTGCGCCGTTATTAACGCTGGTGGCAAAGCACCGGCGTTTCCTTGCGAAACATGCGCTATCATCATGCTGTTCTCCTGATGGAAAGTTGCTGACCGGTTTGACGTGGCCAGGTCAAGTGCCAGGTACATATTTTTCAGGCCGAACCAACCAGGCTACGGCAACTGCGCAATATGAACGTCGTCCTAACTTTTGTCTGTTGCTATTTTATCTTGTTGCTCGTCGCCTGCAGCGGCGCTGTCGGGCGCAGCCGGGGACGGTTGCGGTGCGCCAGCGGTTGGTGTTGACGGCGCTGTAGACGGGGCCGCCGGGTCTTGTGATGTGCTGCCAGCCGCAGCGGCAGCTGCATCTGGCGCGCCGTTTGGTGCGGCGGCTTCCGGCGTTGCCGGTGGAGAACTCTCGGCCGTGTGCTCTTCGTGACTTGCGCCCGCCGAAGCTACGGCAGAGGCATCGGATTCGAAGCCGTGCCGGCGTACTGCCGACTTGACATCGCCGATCTGAAGTCGGGTTTCATCGTAGCGCACGGTGGCGTTTCCCGCGGCGTAATTGACGGTAACGCTTTCAACACCCCGCACCTCACCTATCCGCTTTTCCACTTCGTCTACGCTCAAGACTGACAGCATGTCGTGCACTTCAATAACGCTGGTTTTCATGTTTTTTCCTTGATAGCTTGGTGTCAGCGCGCCAGTCGCTTGGCGTCGATACAATCGGGAGTGAACTCGAATGCGATGTCCGGGTTGGGCTGGACCAGCTTGTTTTTCTTGCCGGCGTAATGCAAACGCGACAGGATGTCGCGAATCAGGTTCAAGCGCGCTAATCGCTTATTATTGGTCCGCACGATGTGCCACGGCGCGATCGCGGTGTGCGTGCGCAGCAGCATCGCATCGCGTGCCGCCGAATACGCCTTCCAGTGCTTGACCGCCACAGCGTCGATGGGACTCGATTTCCATTGCTTGAGCGGATCGCTCCGGCGCTCCGCCAGACGAATCACTTGTTCGTCTTTGTCGATATCGAGGTAATATTTGAGCATCTTGATGCCCGAGTTGACGAGCATTTCCTCAAACTTGGGTACCGAATTCATGAACTCTTCATGCTCTTCCTTCGAGCAGAAGCCCATCACGTGTTCGACCCCGGCGCGGTTATACCAACTACGGTTGAACAGGACGAACTCTTCGGCCACCGGAAGCTGAGCGACATAGCGTTGGAAGTACCAACCCCGCTGTTCCCGGTCTGATGGTTTGCCGAGCGCAACCACACGCGTCTCCCGCGGACTCAGATATTCGACGATGCGCTTGATACTGCCATCCTTGCCCGCTGCGTCACGGCCTTCCAGTAATACCAGAATCTTATCGCCGCAACCGATGAAATGACGTTGCAGCTTGACAAGTTCGACCTGAAGCTCATGGAGTTGTGCCTGATAATTTTTGTGCGAAATCGATGTTTCGTCAGTCTGACCGGTCGCACAGACTTGTGCCGGCAATGTATCCTCGCCGCGTTTGTTTTTGTGGTCTTTTTTGTGCATACCATGACTTTCGATTCGTAGAGTACCGCGCGTCGCGGTTGGCAGAATTTGTCTGTTCTGGTTTAAGAATAAACTTATTGTTATATAAATACATTATGTCTGTCCGTACGCTGGCGCACGCTAAAGTCACGCTAAGGTGAATGCGTGAAGTAGCCACTTGACATCGAAATTAATCATGAAATTTACTGCCGCGATCGATCAGTTACTGATCTAACGGTGGTCACCGCTTTTAAGGCGTAATTGCCGCTGCAGCGCGCACCCGTTGCCGAAAACGCGAAAGTGCCGCATAGCAGGTCAGCAGAGCCGGTACACAAGAGGGAGCCACTGCAGCAGAGCCGGTACGATTGCCAGTATCATTCCCGGCGAGGTTGCCATACAGCGCGGATATTCCGGTAAAAAAGGAGGGGCGGAAAAATGAAGCAAAGCCCAATTCCGTTCAGGATGATGCTGTCGAGCCCGAGCGCCAGAGCCGAGTAAGGGCTACGCAGATTCATTTTTTTCGTTGCGGTAGAACCTTGCGTCAGCCCTGATCCAGACAAAGGGCGGGAATGTACCGGATAAATTACTCGATAAGCAACGCCAGGGTGCTGCTACATACTGGCATTCCGGTAGTCTGACCATAGATTCGGGTAAGCTGCCTGGTCGCCATTTCAGATATTTTCGTCATCGTTCCGGCTGACTATGTATTGGCGTTGACGGCTTTTTTCCGACTGGCATGGTTATCTCGCCGTGGTTGAAGAGCGAGATAAATAAAAAACCGCGATAACTCGGAAAAAGTGCGATCGAGCCGATGAGAATACGTTTTAATATGTTCATGATGTTTTACCTATTCAATAATCCATAGATGGAACTGAAGATGACTCATGTTTGTGGTCATGCACTCCTTTGGCAACGGCAAACTGGGCGACATTGACTCGTCTGTTCATGCCAGCATGCGGTTGATGTTTCAAAGTAAGGTAAATCTATTTGCCGTCGCTGTCAGCCATATAGGTCGTTGTGCCTTTGGGCTGCTTAAACCAGCCGGGATCTTTATAGTCATTGCGGGCTTGACCAGCACGAATTTTGACGGTTGTAAACATGCCGCCCATCTCGATCGGACCAAACGGTCCTGTACCCGTCATCATCGGTAAGGTATTGTCTGGAATCGGCATTTCCATTTCTGACATATCACTACCGCCGCGCTCCCCCATTACCATGTAATCAGGAATGATGCGGATGATTTTATTGACGACTTTACGATGATCGACACCGATCATATTGGGTATGTCGTGACCCATCGCATTCATGGTGTGATGCGATTTATGGCAGTGAAAAGCCCAATCCCCCACATCCGTTGCATCAAACTCGATTGCCCGCATCTGGCCGACAGCGATGTCGGTTGTCACCTCTGGCCAGCGTGCTGTCTTTGGAATCCATCCGCCATCTGTGCCGGTCACTTCAAACTCGTGACCATGTATATGAATAGGATGGTTGGTCATCGTTAAATTACCAATCCTAATGCGAACACGATCACCTTGACGGCATACTATAGGATCAATTCCAGGAAAAGCACGACTGTTCCAAGTCCACAAATTTTGATTCAGCATAGTGCTTGTTCTTGGGGTCGATGCACCCGGTTCTATGTCGTAAGAGTTAAGCAAAAAAACAAAATCTCTATCCACTTTATGTAGAGCAGGATTTTTTGGATGAGTCACCCAAGACCCCATCATTCCCATTGCCATCTGCACCATTTCATCTGCATGTGGATGGTACATAAATGTACCGGGGCGTTTTGCTATAAATTCATAAACAAAAGTTTTACCAACCGGAATATAGGGTTGATTTAATCCTGCAACGCCATCCATCCCATTGGGCAAACGTTGTCCATGCCAATGAACAGACGTTGCTTCCGGGAGTTTATTGGTGACAAATATTCTGACCTTGTCACCTTCCACAACTTCAATAGTTGGACCTGGACTACTACCGTTGTAACCCCATAATGTCGCCTTCATCCCTGGTGAAATTTCACGAATCACTGGTTCGGCGATTAGATGAAATTCTTTCCAGTCGCCTTTCATACGCCACGGCGCGCTCCATCCATTGAGTGTCACAACGGGATTAAATGGACGGCCGTTAGGTGGCGTCACCGGCGGCATGGTTTGAGCATTGGTGATGATGAGTGCCTCAGGAATCGACCCTGCTGCGGCTCTCGAGACGATTCCTGCACTCAGTACGCTTGCCGCCCCGGACATAAATCCTCTACGCGTTACCATATTTTTCCTTGTGAATTAATGTGCTGCTTTGGTGTCAGAGGTCGTCGATTTATTAGTCAGTTCTGGATTCATGACGCCAGTGCCATTGATTGCCATCTGCAATTCCGTTTCAGCCAACCAATAGTCACGCTGCGCTTCGATTGAGGCATTGACACTATTGGCTTGATCGCGTGCGTCTGCTAACAACTCAAATACACTGATCAACATGCCGTTGTAGCGCAGGCCAATGTCATCGGCAATTTTTTTGCGTAATGGCACGATTTCATCGCGATAGTGTCTGGCCAGTTCGTACGTCGTCCGGTATTTGACATAGGCCTCACGGACCTCTGAACGAGCACGAATCGCGGTGTCCGCTGTGCGCTCAACCGCGGCCAGGTAGCGTGCCTCTGCGCCTTTGACTCTGGCGCTACCCCAATCAAACAGGGGAATTTCTAGACTGACTTGATAACCATTAGCGCGTGGTTTGCCAGTGCTATTTTTGTTTTGGTATCCAGCATCCAAGACGTTGATGAAGCGCGTCATTTTGGTGAGCCCAAGTGCGCTAGCTGTCGCTTCGGCATCGCGCTTTGCGATTTGTACGTCTAATCGCTGTTGCATGGCCAGGGATTCCAAATCCGTTGTCGTGCTAATCGTCTTTGGTAAATCAGGTAAGCGCGAAGGAAGTTTAAAGGCGACCTGATCACCCCATAAACCCATTAAGCGTGTCAATTGTTCCCTGCTAGAGATGGCATTTAGTCCAGTACGGGCCAGTTGCGCGGTTGTCTCAGCATAAAAGACTTGTTCACGATTGAAATCGAGCGCACTGAAATTACCAACCTTCGCCATACGCTGTGCCAGCTCGGCCCCAGCTTCTGCCGATGTTTTAACCTGCTCCATAAAGCGCACCGATTGCTGTGCTGCGAGCGCGTAGTAGTAGGCACGGCGCGTATCAACTGCAAGTTTGACCGCTTCGGACGCGGCTAGTAATTTCACTTGTTCGAAACGACCACGTTCAATACCGCGTCTGGTCGGCAGTGTCACTAATCCGACGATATTAAACATAATGCTGCGGTCAATTTCAATATCCTGACCGTCTCGCAAACGACCGAAAGAGAAACTGGGGTTACCTATACGACTAGCCTGCACCAAATCGGCTTCTGCTACACCTAATTCCGCGAGCGTCGCTTGTAGAGCCTTATTATTTGCCAGGGCAATTCTTACGGCACTATCTGCTGTCAACGGCTCGGCCAGTAAGCTGGCAATCATCGTATTCGTTGATGCCGCATTCTCTTGGCTCATTCTGCTTACAGACATACCGACACGTTGTTGTGTCAAAGAGGACACGTCATTGACGCCGCCGTCTTGGGTAAAGCTCGCACAACCGCTTAACAAAATCACAGCCACACCAATTGCGATCGGCTTTAGCTTCAACGAGTGTAAAACAGCCATGGTCATTTTCCTTGATTCATGTTGGTCACATCATGTTTCGGCATAGCTTTCTTGGTTGGTACCTCTTTTACCATAGGCATCTTTGCTTCAACTGACGTAGTCGATGGGGTGCTTTGGTTGGGGCGGGCGTCGCGCAATTGGCCTGCATGTCCACCGAGCCGTCCCATTTCGTCATTGGCTGCGCGCCAGCGTTGTCCGGGTGTTTCGGTAATTTCATGCCAAGCCTGATAATCTTCAAAGGCCGACTCATAGACCGGATTAGCAACACCTTTTGTTGCATCCGCCGGATCCTTCTTGCCGTTTGTGTTCTCGGATGTCGCATGAATGACTGGGGTTTGGACGCTACTGTTATTCATTGGCACAGGTGTGACGACTGGATGACTAGGCGGTGTTGGTACGACCGATTGACTAGGCGCTGCGGACGAGGTCACTTGCTCCAGTCGCACTATGGTCAATGCCCCATTGATATTGTTGGCAATAAACCGGATCTTGTCGTCGGTCTTAAGATTGTCCAATATTTTAGGATCAGCAACCCGGAACACCATTGTCATGGCAGGCATGTCCAGATTGAGTAAAGGCCCATGATTAATCGTCACTTTGCCTTGTAGCACATCATTTTTTTTAACAACCCCTGTACTCATGGCATCCACCGCGGGCGCCGACACAGATGTCTGCGCCTGGGTTGGCAATGGAAAGATCAAGCAGATGCTGAGTACAATAACCACATATTTCAAAGGATTCATGGAAACGCCTTACATGATTACAATTTAAGGGTGAAACACTATTTGGTATGCCATCCGTTGCAACGAGGCATGCAGCTGTTACTTGAGATTAAGTATAGAGAGATTATAGGAATAAAAATCTGCACGTAGGATTACAATTTCGTAATCTCAGGTCGAGCGTCTAACGTGGACAATGATGAGACTGCCGAATAACGAAATAGGGCAATAACTATCAGCACCGTAGGCGAATTTTGCGCGTGGAACACGAACCAAAAGTCAGTGAATTGCGCGCAAAGGCCTGACCGAATCCGAGTTCATTGTAGACTTAGCGTTAGTGAAGTCACAGGCCTGAACCTGAATCATGCCCAATGGCAAACGCTGGACACGACCTTTGCCCTGCAAAACGCAAATACCGAACAATTAGGGGGGTAACGCTAAGGCGATTCTGTATCGGGATAGTGTTTGTTGTCGCACCAACGTCTTGCGCACTTGGCTTGCTGCTGCCGACATTGCGTCAGGTCCTTTGTGCCCTCGCATCGACAAATCAGGAAACAGAAATTTTCAAGCGAGTATTCTGTGCACCCGACCAGCCTCAATACGATCTTGTCTGGCGGTGCGAAATTGGCGTAACGTAACTATGCGCAGGAACTTAGCAGTCACAGCTTACGACATGATCAGATGCTGATTTTAATAAAATCACGGCGAAACCCAATCAAATATAGTAAATTGTAAGGCAAATAGTCTAAAATCAACTTGCCCTATGAACTAGTGGCTCTGGTTTGCCGTCCCAAGAGCTTATCTCCCTCAGCTAATTATTTTTTTGCATCAAACGACCGTGACACTTCATCGTAAAAACCGCTTAGTTAGCGCACTCCTTGCGCTGATCAGCACGCTGTTTATGCAGCTTGCTGTCGCGGGCTATGTGTGTCCTGGAATCAGCACGTCAATACAAAACAAGACCACGTCTAGTATTGTTTCGCCCATGGTCAATTGCGATCAAATGGATATGGAACAACCTGGTTTGTGCCATGCCTATTCCCAAGACGGCAAGCAGTCACTGGATAAGCCAGAACTCCCGCATGTTCAGCCTTTCGTGCCGGTCGTTTTCACCGCCATTATCATCGCCACCGATACTGCAATATTGGCACCAGATACTTGGCTAGCACCGACTTATCTGGCTCACGCCACTGCGCCACCGCTGGCTATTCAGCACTGCTGTTTCCGCATTTAATCTTTCAAATTCCTTTGTTTGTCGTCGCCGCCATGCGTGCATGAACTAATGCATTCATGTACGGCTGATATTGCATATTGCTATCTGGGGCTTTCATGTCATTTCCTTTTTTCGCGGTTGACTCCGCATCTGATGGTGCTCGATTTTCTGCAATGCACTTTTCTATCCAGCGCTTATCTTTCACCGCAATATTCGTCATTGGTGTCATTACACTGAGTACAACGATGAGTATCCGGGCTTTTGCGAACGACGCTCCACTAACGCTGGCGCAGGCACAGCGTCAGGCAGTTGCCCGTTCGCGACAACTCTCTGCGCAAAACTTTGCTGTCGCAGCCTCTCGTGACATGGCTGCCGCTGCAGGTCAATTGGCTGATCCCGTGCTAAAACTCGGCATCGACAACTTACCCGTCAGCGGACAGGATAAGCTCAGCCTGACTAGGGATTTTATGACGATGCGCCGGATCGGCGTGATGCAGGAAATCACGCGCGCCGATAAGCGACAACTCCGTGCCGAACTTTACGACCGGACAGCTGAGAAATCACAGGCCGAAAAACATGCCATTACCGCTACCATCGAACGCGATACCGCGATCGCCTGGCTAGATCTGCATTACGCCAATGCCGTGGCCCTAGTGATTGCCGAGCAAAAAAATCAGGCGCAGTTGGAGATAGATGCTGCAGACGGTGCCTATCACGCAAACCGCGGCAGCCAAGCCGATGTATTCGCTGCACGAACGACATATGCGCAAATTGAAGATAGAGCTAGTGAGAATACACGTCGTATTCGCAGCGCTAAAACCATGCTCGCCCGTTGGATAGGTGAGGCTGCTGAATTGCCTTTAGCAGCGGTTCCTGCCATCAATACGCTAGGCCCCCATTTCGTCAATTCAGAACAGCAGATCAGCCGTCATCCACAAATTGCTGTAC
>JBBQNW010000074.1:0-11924 GCA_038330335.1 Burkholderiales bacterium
ACCCAATGCACCCAGGTTCTGATGGGTGCGGCAGGATCAGGCGCATCGGGATCATCAACAATGAGCACCATACTTTTGGCCTCAAGCGGAACGCCGGTCCAAGATAATGGCGGCGAGATATTGGCGCCGTCGCATGTGAAACGAACCGGAATATTTTTACCGGCCTCAAAAACTGTTGAATATAAATGCAGACTCATTCGTGTTTCCCCGCCTCTTGACTACAACTCCCGGCTGCAGCGATCGGCTACAACATCGCATGGAATCATGGATTCTTTTTGAAGATGGCATCAGGTCGTCATCCTGTCTGATTATCAATCAGGACATCCCGTGAGCTGTGATTTTTATCAAATTTCAAAACTAGCTAGAAGCGAAAATGTACTGATTGTGTGCGAAATCGCAAAAGAAAATTGATATTCATTTTTAAAATCATAGCGCGCCCTGCTTCATTCGCCCTTTTCATTATTTCGTAGTCGGAACATAGGGCCAAACAACTTAAAAAGGAAACGATATCGTGAAAACCGATGATGAACTTAAAGCGGATTTGGTAGAAAGACTTGATGCCATTCCGGCAATCGACTCATCTGAAATCAACGTGTTGGTCGACAATGGGATGGTAACCCTGCATGGCGAAGTAGAGACCCCACAATTAAGATTTCAGGTCGAACGAACAGCCAGACGCGTACCTGGCGTACGCAGCCTGGAAATGAAAATTCAACCACGCCAGCATACAATCAAAAGACATTATCCGGAACGCTAGCAGGCTTCATCGCTTGGCTTCCAAGCTTCGTGTTAGCCTCTTGAAATCATGAATTCTCATCAAAATACGCAGACCATGTTGCGAGACCGGATAAAAAATCATTTACCAATTGCATGACGGGTGCCAGGTAAAAGCAAACTACCTTACTGTCGTGCCGCATCTTTCAACGCGGACTGCAGCATTTCCTCAATGCTGGGGTGGTAGTAGGGCATCGCCAATAACGTCTCGACCGTGTCGCCCCGCTGCAGCGCCCACGCCAAGGCGTGCGCCAGATGTTCGCCCTGAACGGCAACCAGACTGGCGCCAAGCAAGCGGCCGCTGTGGCGATCCACATAGATCCGCACCAGATTACCCTCGGCACCCAGGATTCGCGAGCGCCCGTTCTTCGCGCCCTGAGCCGTGCCAACAACGGTGCGCGACCAGTCAAGGCGGTCATACGCCATGCCCACCGTTGCAAGGTCGGGGTTGCTGAACACGATAGACATGGCGGCACGACGGGCTGGAATAACTTCCCCTATACCCTCGCCCAAAGACTGTAAGGCACCATGCGCGGCAATCCACCCTTCGTCGACGGCCTCATGCATCAGGGGCCGATCTGCATTGACATCGCCCGCCAGAAAGATGAGCGCCTTGCCCGCGGCACGCAAGCTTGCCGCATCGACGACAGGTTTTCCATGGTTGTCCAGCGTGACACCGGCCATGCCCAAGTCAAGCCGCTCAATGTTGGGCTGGCGCCCAAGCGCCGCAAGCAGCAGGTCCACCGTGGCCACATCTTCACCGCTACGCATGCGCAGCGCATCACCGGCGGCTTCTAGCTCGACCGGGCGGCCCAGCCAGATCGTCATTTCGCGGCCAAAGAGCGCAAGCGCACGGGCCCGAATTTCAGGGTCCGTGATACCCGCCGGCGTCGACTTTAATTCGCCGGCCACCACGCGCACGCCGAGTCGCGCCAAGGCCAGCCCCATCTCCAGACCGATGGCGCCAAGGCCCAGAATACCGATGCTGCGCGGCAGCTTGTTGAGTTCAAACAAAGTGTCTGTGGTCAGGACGCGCGCCCCAAGAGCGGCCAGAAATTCTGGCACAACGGGCCGCGATCCGGTGGCCACCACGAAAGCCTTGGCTGTAACGCGCTGGCCAGCCACGTCGAGTGTGTCCGGGCTCAGGAAACGCGCTTCCCCCATGAGCAGCCGGTCGCCGGCCTTGGCCACAGTCATCTCGGCAGTATTCCGGGCGAGGGCATCGCGCGTGGCGCGCGCATGTTGCCACAGGCTGTCGGGCGTCTGGCTGGCTTTCGGAATGGCGTCAGGGGCGAGCCGGGACAGCGTTGCCCATTGTTCACCCGCGTGCAGGACCGCCTTTGATGGCATGCAGCCCACGCGTGCGCAAGTGCTGCCCAAGGGACCGCGATCAATCAATAAGGCAGTGCGACCGGCGCGTGTGATTTCGCTGAAGGCGGTCAGACCGGCGCTGCCGGCCCCGATCACGGCGATGTCGGTAGTGATGGTGGATTTCATCGCATTTCCTGCCTGAGAGTTAGGCCATGAATATCAAAGATGTGCTGCTCATGACAATGCCTAGTTATTAAAAGAAACGCGTCGGGTGCAGAGAGTCTGGCTAGCCTTTGCGCTTTGCTGGCAAACCTTTGCGCGCACATCAACGCGCCGTTAACGGCGTCTTCCCGAGCTGAATACCGTTGACTACTTCGCCGTACAGATCTCCCTCAGCGTGATGTTTCTTCTTCGTGTCTTCTACTGAACCTTCAAAACGCGGATCCTGCGGCCGCTCATGGCTGTTCATGAAGCGTGCGACATCCCACGCCTCCTGATCGGTCAGGGTGTTTCCCTGGCTGAGCGGCATATTGCCCTGGATAAAGCCAGCGGCGTTCTTGATGGAACTCATGCCGGCCCCCCAGTTGAAGGACTGAGGGCCCCACAGCGGCGGAAACACCACGACACCATGGGACTGCTGTCCTTGACCATCGACGCCATGACACAGCGCACACTTCTGCGCGAAGACCTGGCTACCGCGGACGAAATCCATGGCCAGTGGCGGCTCAGCCGGCGTGCGGTAGCCGCGGCCCGGCAGCGTCACGCCGGTCGGCGCGCCACTGGCCAGAAAGAAAGCGTACGACTCCAGCGCCACCAGAACTTCGTCACCCAAAGGCGGAGCCTTGCCGTTCATGCTGAAGCGAAAACAGCCCTGCAGACGCTCTGCGAGCGTGTTGACATGGCCGTTCTTACTCCGGTAGGCCGGATACGTGACATACGCGGCCCACAGCGGCGAAGAGTTGGCGAGTCGGCCTGCGTCAAGGTGGCAACTGGCGCAGCGCAAAGTGTTGCCGACAAAAGCCGGTGCGTTTGCAGCGGTGTTGTTGAAGATCGCCTGGCCGCGCCGGATGACTTTACCGAATTCGTTGTCAGGGATCGCGCTATCCGGCGGTGGCGTAAACGCTGCTGGATTTCGGCTGGAAGCTGACGCAGCGGCCAGCGCGGGCGCGGGCGCAACTGCCCTGGTCGCCGGGCTTGTCGGTTTTTTTACTGTCTCTGTGATTACGGTGGCGCTGGCACTCCCGGTGGCATTCAGGGTAGCACTCAGAGTCACAACGACGACGATGATTACCGCTAGGATGTTCATGGTTTATTGCTCCTTTTTGGCGACGTTGCGGGCTGACTGGCGTAGTAAGCGGCGACGTTGCTGATGTCCGCATCGGTCAGCTTGAGTGCAATCCCGCGCATCAGCGCCATCGGATCATTCTTGCGGGTCCCCTGCTGCCAGGCATGGAGCTGGTTCATGAGATAGGTCGCGGACTGAGCGGAAATTTGCGGGAACGCCGCTCCCACGCCCCACCCGTCAACACCGTGACATTGCACGCACGCCGGAATGCCTTTGCTCCAATTACCATTCAGCGCCAGCACCTTACCCGCGGCAATCGCGCCGGCGTCTTTTGCACTCATTGGTGCGGGCGGCGGCGTGGCTTCGCTGGAGATTGGGAGCGCGGCGTAGTAATCCGCCACCGCCCGCTGCTCAGATGCAGTAAGTAGTTTGGCAAGCGGCGCCATGAGCGGACTGACCCGGGAGGCCTCGTTGAAACTTTTCAACTGGTGCACCAGATAGTCGGCATTCATGCCGGCAAGGCGTGGAAATCCCGCGGCTGACTGACCTTGGCCAGTGGCACCGTGGCAGACCGCGCAGGCCGTCGCCCCGGCAGCGCTACCATTTTTTGCAATCATTTCACCGTTCGCAGTAAGCGCCGCCCCATTGGGCGAAACCGCCTGCGCGGATGCCAGCCATCCGACTAAGAGGGTGGCGATGACCAGCCAACTGAGCGTGCGACGCGATTGTTTACCCGGCGCGAAGGTTGCAGGCATCGTAACGTCGCTGCGATGCTGGTCCTTGAAGTTCATATGCGTCTCCTTACGTTTCCGTATACAAGGATTAGAAAAATATACTCGACTTATCGTGAATCTCGGGAAAGGCGTAGCAAAGAGCTGAAGAAACCAGGAGTTCAAACGGCAATAACCGTGTTGCGTGGTTCAACTGCCGTCACTTTTTGCTTTGCCAGGTAGCGCTGCATGGCTTCGATCGCACTCATGTCGGGATTTCTCCGGTTGCGGCCAAATTCTTTCAGCACACCCTGCAGAGTATTGAACGCGACCTCGGCGGCGAGCTTCACGTCCGGCGGAAACCCCGGGGCGACAGAACAAGCACTAGGTCGACGGCCTCCTTTGTTTTTAAACAGATAATCCAGCCCGGCAGTTCGTCGCACCGGGGTGTGAAACGTAGGCCTGCGCTGTAGGCGAGAGGCATAGTTTTGTCGATACTATGGCACGCGATGCCGATGCTGCCCCGTGCGCAACGCTGCGCTCAAGCACCCGGTACGGTGGAAAGAACAGGCGACCGGTCTTTATCTCATAACAGTTGATGGCAAGCATTAAATAGGCCAGCCGCCCGGTAAGCGCCTTGAAATCCGCAGGCCCATACGCGAACTCCCGGTGCGCCGTCATCGCCCCGAACTGCAGCGCGTTCATGATTGACACCAGCACCGCGCCGCGCGACTTCATGACCGCATAGCTGCTGTGGAAGGTGTCGCCGTTGTCAAGCGTGACGACGGTACCCGACGCATCGCGCCGAGCATCTTCAAATGCCGTGGCAATGCGCGCCAGACCGCCTATTTGGGAGAATTCAACCAAGTCGCCATTCCAGACGATTCCGGCATGCGCTTCGGGATAACCGTGCTGGTAATTGAGCGGGCGAAGGCTCAGGCGGGTCGTTTTCTGCGCAGCGCCGCGAGTTGGATCAGCGTTCATGGCGTGTCACGCGCCTGTCACAGCGCTGGCACCCGTCGAAACGCGTCGTCGCTGGTGGCGCTGGTGGCGATGCGTTCGATGTTTTGTACCAAGTTTTCATGGACAGCTCCATTTCGATATTTTCACCCGTCCGATCAAGCGGGCGCCACCTGCCAATCTCGCAGCGAGACCCTTGATAAAGCTCGCGCAGGTCGATCATGTCTGCAGTCATGCACAGAGTCTGTGCGTTGTCGAACGTAACGAGCTCTGCTGTTATGGAGCGATTTTCGTTCAGACGCGATCAGAGCATTGGGCCGCGACTGCGCGGGCAACTGAAGGGAGAAGTGTTCCATTTCCCAATAAATATCACCTATCGATGAAGCAGCTTTCGGTACCGGTACTGGTTCATCACGAAGGTGCGGCACTTCCCGCGGGCTTGCCAGGCAACCACCGAAAACATGAAAATCTGCCCATCAAATCGAGTGAACACCCTCACGTAATTCTAATCTGGTAGTCCGCAGTGGATCTGCAAGAAGGGTGCCCAATATTTTGGGCAAATAGTTTTTACATTATTTTTGCATTCATCGTCAGCATACGATGCTCTTTATCCTGACCAATCGTCGCAATTTTTGTCAGACATTCTTGCGTCATATATTCAACCTGTTTTCTTTTTTCAACATCGGTAGCAAAGTGCCAGTCCGATATTGAAAGTGATAACTCCCCCAGCGCACTGTGCAGATCTGACAGGGTGTGCTCCAGCTCCTCAAGCGAGGTAATTATTTCTCGCGCGTTTTTGCTTTTCTCCATCATTGTCCTCCTCGTAAAGCGATATCAGATTCATTCCGCGTGCCCGGTGCCCATCGCGACCGCAACTGCCTGCCCAACATCGTCTAAAAACACAAATTCCAGCTGTTGTCTGGCTGACTCAGGCACCTCATCAAGATCATTGCGATTACGCGCGGGCAGCATCACCAGTTTGATACCTGCAGCCAGCGCAGCCAGCACTTTTTCCTTGATACCACCGACCGGCAATACCAAACCACGCAAACTGATTTCCCCTGTCATGGCCACGTCATTACGTACCGGTTTATCGGCGAACAAGGAGGCGAGCGCGATAAACATCGCCACCCCTGCGCTCGGCCCGTCTTTAGGGATAGCGCCGGCAGGAACGTGGACATGCACGTCTGATTTCTCAAAAATTACCGGGTCTAATTGCAGTGAAACTGCCCTTGACTTCACTAAGGTGAGTGCAGCCTGTGCTGACTCTTTCATGACATCGCCAAGCTGCCCGGTCAGTATCAGCTTGCCATTACCGATGGTCCGGCTAGCCTCAATAAATAGAATATCGCCGCCCACCGGAGTCCATGCCAAACCGGTAGCCACGCCCGGCATGCCGGCCCGCAAGGCGACTTCATTTTCAAATTTGACCGGCCCTAAGATTTCAGTGAGATCGTCTTTATCAATATGTGCAGAGGTAATTTCGCCTTCAGCAATGCGTACCGCAACGCGGCGACATACGGCGCCGATTTGGCGCTCCAGGTTACGGACCCCCGCTTCACGTGTATAAGCACTGATAATCTCCCCGACTGCGGCATCAGTGATGTCCATCTGCGCCGTGTGCAGGCCAGTTTCACCTAGCTGACGTGCAACCAGGTATTTTCTCGCAATGGCTTGTTTTTCTTCCCGCGTATAACCGGCCAGTTGCAACACTTCCATCCGGTCACGCAAAGGTGCCGGTATCGGGTCAAGCACATTGGCCGTCACGATAAACAGAACCTGTGACAAGTCATACGGCACTGCTAAATAATTATCTTGAAAATGTCCATTTTGCTCAGGGTCTAGCACCTCCAGCAATGCCGCCGCTGGGTCACCATGAATGCCGCTTCCCATCTTGTCGATTTCATCGAGCATCATCACACAGCCCCGCGTCCCGGCACGCTTTAGCGCCTGAATGATGTTGCCAGGCAGCGCCCCGATGTAGGTGCGCCGATGTCCGCGCATCTCTGCTTCGTCATGCACACCGCCCAAAGAGACGCGAACAAATTTTCGCCCTAATGCCTTGGCGATCGATTGCCCAAGCGAGGTCTTCCCGACGCCCGGTGGCCCAACCAGGCAAAGAATCGGGCCATGCCCGGTCGGGTTCAGCTTACGTACCGCCAAAAATTCCAGAATGCGCTTCTTAATCCGGTCAAGGCCGAAGTGTTCTGCATCCAGCATACTTCGCGCCCGCCCTACATCAATCGTGTCCGGAGCGGGGGGTTTCCAAGGCAACTCCAGCAACCAGTCCAGATAGGTGCGTACCATTGAATACTCAGCAGAACTGTCCGACATGCGGGCCAATCGTTTGAGTTCTTTTTCCGCCTGTCTGCTCACCTCTTCCGGCATTTCGGCTTCGCTAATGCATTTACGCAGATCCGCGATCTCGGCAGCATTACTATCCGCTTCATCGCCCAGCTCTTTTTGTATCGACTTCATTTGTTCGCGTAACAAAAATTCGCGTTCACGCGCGCCCAGGCTTGCCTTCGTGCGCTGATCGATTTCTTGCGACAACTGCATCACCTCAATTCGATGCACTACCAATTTAATCAGCCGATCCAGACGCTTACGCAGATCTACCTCTTCCAGAATTTCTTGTTTTTCAGGAGCGCTGATGTCTAAATAATTCGCCACTAAATCCGCCAAAATGCCTGGCGCATCGATATTTTGTATTGCATCCACCATTTCCTGCGGCGCTTGCGGTAACAGATGCAAAATTTCAACGGCGCGCTCCTTGAGATGAATAAATAATGCCTCGACTTCTGTATCACCCGAACCTGTTTGCTCCAGTACACGCTCAATTCTGGCAACAATAAATGGGAACCCGTCCAGATAACCCGTGACACGAAACCGTTGCTGTCCCTGGCAAACGATATGATGCGTTCCTTCAGGTGTTGTAACGTAACGTAAAACAGAGGCGACGGTTCCCATTGAGGACAAATCGTCTGCGCCGGGCATCTCTGCCTGTGGATTTGATTGCATCAGAATACCGATTGGCAACTCTCTCTTCACGGCATACTGCGCGGCGGCAATTGAAGCCTGACGGCCAATCGCAATCGGTGCCAATAACCCCGGGAACAACACCATATTGCGTACGGGAACAATGACAATCGCATCCGCGGGAAGTGTGACCGGATCGACGGATGCAGCTTGCTGCGCGTCCTTACCAGGCTGAGTCGTCTCAACGCCAACGTCAGTATCTTCTAATAAATTAATTGGGGTCATTTGATCCGTCCAAGATTAAGCCGCAGACAACCATTTTCCAGCTGCATGTCGATGACTCGATATTGCCCTGCTGGTAACGGGATGCGGCGTTCAAACCGCCCATAAGGAATTTCCAATCGAAGAATAGCAACAGGAAAAAGACCGGCATCTAGTAATCGCTCGCCACGCACGATCAGATCGGATTGCTCAAAGACAACTTCAAAATCACCCGGTGCCACACCCGGCATTGCCACCAGCAACCCCAATTGCTCATCGTCACCAAACATGTCAATCGGCGGTTCCCAGCAAGGGGAAGGCTTGATTGCACCAAGCCTGAAAAACTGTCGCTGCAAACGATCGGCACGTTCGAACAATTCCATGGCCTCCGCCAACATCTGTATTTTGGGGTTGTAATCTCGCATCAATGCCTTCCCTCTCCATATTGCGTGGAAGATAGCGCCATCTAAAAACAGACCCGCCAGCCGTTTCAGGGCTGGCGGAAATGGTGAGGATCCCTTGTCAACTTGTCTGGTTGACACGTCTGGAGTCGCCCCCATCCGTTTTGATGTCGCACATCAAAACTCAACCCAATCGCTTGAGTCCCCCAGCTTTGTGCGTTCTCCACATGTCGCAACATAATATTGAAAACACAACTTTACTATATGACGTATTCCGATATATTTTTTGCGAATTCTCAAAATCCATCCTAGAGAAGGTGAAAATTTTTCCCTTGTTAAGAAAATGTACGATGCAATACATCACAAGAAAAAAAAGCATATATCAAGTTTCTTTGCGGATAGATGCAATGTTTTTGATTTGAGAATTATCAATAGATTAAAACAATCGCCAGATGATAATCGTGTTACTGCAAGACGGATTGACCCAGACCACGCAGATATTCACGCCCGACGGATTGATTGATTTTGCGTAAATATTACGAATATGTGCGTTATAGAAGATCGCTGTATTCATGCCCGATTCGGGGTGCCAGGCGATGCGATTCATTATCGTCTGCCTGGCTTTGCAGATAAATTGTTGATGCGACACCTGCGCACTTTCAATAAGATGGTCCGGACAAATAGAATAATTTGCCCTCTCCAGCTAGCGCATATCACTAAATTTCACTTTATAGAGAGACGATTCATGGCCACTTCAAAACTCGATAAAACCACATGGCAAGCGTATTTTGACCAGATATCGAAGACGATCGAAGGAAAACTTGCCGAAATTGAGGTGAACTCATTAACACTAGGCAGCCAAATTGAAGCCGAATGGGTACCGCTGTTAGGCATTACCTACGATAAGAAAAGCGACATACTTGAAGTGATTCTGGAAGGTCTGGATCACATGATCCACAAGCCAAAAGATATTTATATAGACGGAAACGGATTTAGATTGTCAAGTGTGGAAGTGATTGATACCGATAACGTCAGACAGGTGATCAAATTACGTGACCCGCTCATGCTTCCATCGCCGTAGGTAGCTTTGAAAAGCATTGCCAATGATCAATGTGTTATCTGGCACGACATGGCACTTAACGCTGGCTCATCACTGATCAAGAAGTACGTCTGAGAATATGCGTTTTTATTCTCATTTTTTTACTTACGTTCAGGAGATGTACCATGATCGCTGCGAAGGGCTAAGCCGATTGCAGTCACTCGACTATGGCCTGCGCGGCAGCGTGCTTGTCAGCGTGCTTATCAGCGTGCTTATCAGCGTGTTTGCGCGGGAGACAAAGTGATGGCACAGCGCCGCTAGCGCGTGCGCGCCGAAAAACGGAATAGGCTCGCCGGCAGCACTGAGCAAGAGCCCGCCTAGAATCGGCAAAATCATCATGAATACCTATAGCAAGACCTGAGTAGAACAGGAGTGGCCATCCGGGCCGGCCAGACCGGCGGCGGTGGAATCACTGCCGGTGCGCCGCCTCGCAAGCGACTTAAAAGGTGAATCGCCGCTAACGCCAGGACGTTCAACCCGAACATGAGGTGCCAGTTCTTGAGTGCCTCGCGCGGATCACTCCGCCTTGGGGTACAGATCCTTCAAATTGACGCAGGTGTAGACCGCGATCAGCGTCGCCAGCGTCAGCCAGTGCAGGCCGATGTCAGGGTTTCATAACTATCCGTCGCTTCCGCGCTCTTCATTCCGAGGTCTTACCGTCGAAGTGTTCGGTGTCGGCCTCGGCGTCCGCGCGCGTATGGTGCACCACACCATCGCGATGATTGGGCGGCGAGTAAATGGTATAAAGCTTAAGCGGCTCGGCCCCGGTATTGATGATGTTGTGCCTGGCTCCGGCCGGAACCACAACGGCGAAGCCAGCGCGGATCGCAGTGCGAACCCCGTCCAGTACAGCCTCACCACTGCCCTGTTCGACCCGGAAGAACTGATCGAGCTTGTGCACCTCGGCGCCAATCTCCTCCCTGGGCTTCAGCGCCATCACGACCAGCTGGCAATGCCGGGCGGTGTAGAGAACCCTGCGGAACGCCTCATTTTCAGTGGCAATCCCCTCAATGTCTTGCACATAGCCTTTCATGATGGCCTCCTATGGTCTGTTGGTTGGCGCCGGCCCAAGGCTTGGGCACGACTGCAGAAACGCTAGCTCACCGGATGACGAGCAACGAAGTTGAAAA
Organism: Burkholderiales bacterium; assembly: GCA_038330335.1. GTDB lineage: Bacteria > Pseudomonadota > Gammaproteobacteria > Burkholderiales > Burkholderiaceae_D > Undibacterium. The sequence continues at coordinate 10,911 of JBBQNW010000074.1, forward strand.
TAGCACAACACATCTGCGTTGTCCGTGTGCTGCCGAACAGAGCTGGCCACGATCGCAAGCCCCGCATACTGATGGCAGCGGACGGATGCGCAGTTCACTTCAGCATGTGCGCCCTATCCGGGTTCCTGAAACCGTAAGCCGCCCCGGGGAATAGAAAGCCTCGCTGGTTGAATAAATCTTGCGTGCGCCAATGCCCAATGTGCGCGCTGACTCAAGATTTGCCCAAGGAAAACTAGGGTAACACCAAGAAACTGGCTCGCCAAACACGCCAAATACGCCAATCACGCCAAACACCTCCAGCCAGGCTCTGCATGTTGATTCAGATCAAACTATGTGGCGCCGTTGATTGAATCACCTCTTGTTGTCAACGTATATGTCTCAACATAAATATCATAGGCATCGCTAACCTGCGTTGACTGTGTGGCAGCCAGCTCACCATGAGCCGCCCAGGCAATGGAGAGTGTCGAACAGGTCAAGGTAAAGAGGCATGTATCATGAAAATCAAGATTTGGCGGGCGAGACGCAGCAAGTGCGACAACTCAAACGCCGGGATCGAGCGGGCGGTGCTGGCATCGGCGGTAGCGGTGAACATCGTTAAGGGCGTGCTCGCGGCGCAGCTGGCGGATAAACGTAAGCAGACCGAAGGCATGCGCGCTGTCCTGGCCAGGCGCCTTTTCACATTGGCATGGCGGACAGTGTCGCCGAAAGGATTCCCAGCATGAATTACTCTCTCTGGCTGCGCTGCAGTTTGTTGGCTCTGGCTTTGCCTCTGAGCCTGGCCGCCCTGCCCGCATTAGCCGACGATGATTGCGATGCGCCAGTGGATCGCTGGCAGTCGCGCGAGGCCGTGCGACAGATGGCAACACGGCAGGGCTGGCAGATTCAGCGGCTAAAAATCGACGACGGCTGCTACGAAATTCGCGGTACGGACGCCCAGGGTCGCTCCTTCAAGGCCAAGATAGACCCGGAAACCCTGAAGGTCTTGAAGATGAAGCAACGCGATCGCCAGCGCTC
>JBBQNW010000075.1:0-11907 GCA_038330335.1 Burkholderiales bacterium
CGCGCAAAGCCGCTGCACTACCGTCGTTATGCTGTTCAAATGTGACGGCCAGACTAGACACCTGACCGATGGCATCGAAAGTCAGGTCATAAATATGAAACCACCCCGTCGGACGCGTACTAACACGATTCTCGGCATACATAGATAATGCAGGATGTCCGCTGTTAACAGGGTCATACCATCGGGCGTCATCATATTGGCCGACAGCGAGCGGCGTGTCGGAAGCACCACTGTAAAAAAAACCGCCCGACCATGGTTTTCCAAAATCAGGTTCACAGAAAAAATCAATCATGCTGATTGGACTGGCGGAAGTGTTGACGACAAATCTCGCCGGAGACCCGGCAAAAAAATAGTCTTTCCCTAGACCGATGGCATCACCGGTATCAGAAGAGAACGAAAGGAAGGTCTGTGGGAGAATCCCGGCATGAGCACCGGCCGCATTAAAAAAGACGAATAAAAATATCAATACCCTTTGTAACAATGCTGAGATGCGCATGATTTTTCCTTTGATATATTGGTCGATACCTGTTCTGGCGAATCAATGCAAACGCTGAATTAGCAAATTTTCTAACAGACACTAGCCCCAACAGTTGTTTCGTCAACTTCAAAAAGTTTCACATTTAGGCAACCAGACGATAGTTTTAAAATGCCATCTCGCCTTGATAAAACGCAACGGCTTTGCATTCATTTAATGTGATATTTATTTACTAAATAAGCATTCCAACCCGGTTTTTCAACTTGCGCCTGAAGTGCTATCGGCTACAATTTTCCCAGAGAGGTAATTTTCAATTCTGATTCGAGGCCATCATGACAGCACACACAAAAACCGCCATTCTGTTCGTCTGCATGGGCAATATCTGCCGCTCACCGACGGCGGAAGGAGTGTTTCGGGCGCGCGCACTGGCGGCAGGTTTGGCCGATACGCTGTTAATCGATTCGGCCGGGACGCATGCGTATCATGTGGGCGAAGCGCCCGATCGTCGTTCACAAGGATTTGCGGCTGAACGGGGCATTAATTTATCGACGCAGCGGGCACGTAAAGTCGTGCGGGCTGATTTTACGCAATTTGATCTGATTATGGCCATGGATAAAGACAACCTGGCGTTGCTCAAAGCCGGCTGCCCGGACGAGCATCAGCATAAATTGAAATTATTCATGAGCTATGCTACGCACAGCCCGTCGGACGTGGTGCCCGACCCCTACTATGGCGGCGCAAGCGGTTTTGATACCGTGCTCGATTACATAGAAGATGCCTCGGACGGATTGCTAGACGCCCTGAGAGCAAATGAGAGCAAATAAGAGAATTAAGAGCAATTAAAAACACCTGCCAACGATGATAAAAAATGAAAAAACCGGCGCTCAAATAAATTGACCGCCGGTTTTTTCATTTGTCGCTAGCTCCGTTGCAAAACAGCATCGGAGCCGCGTTAATGCAGAGTGATTACTTGGTCGGAGCGGCAGGTGCAAGCTTGGCTTCTTCCATTTTTTCGGCTTTTTTAGCAGCACGTGCTTTGACACGTTTCGCATGTTTAGCAGCTTTTTTCTCTGCTGCCGGTGTAGCGACTTTCGCTTCGGCGGCCGGTGCGGCGGGTGTAGCCGCTGGTGTTGCTGGTGTTGCTGCGGTCGCTTTGGTAGCGCTGGCTGCGGCTGTTGCAGCCACTGCAGGCGTTGCCGCTTTAGCAGGCGTAGCCGGTGTCTGGGCGAACGCTGTACCCATGGCGAAGGTAGCAGCAACGAGAGTGGCGATCAGCTTGTTCATGTGTAATCCTGTTCTTTATTTAGTTTAGTTTGCGTAGTCAATCTACGTATAGCCAAAACGCCGGCCGCTGAATTTCTGTTGACAGCGACATTGTTTCAAACTGTAACACCGGATTTTTCATACGGCGTTTCCCGCCATGCTTTATAAGTCGGGTACGGGCAATATTATTCGTGACGGCGTCTTTCCTCATGCGCATTGATCAAGATTGCCTTAGACTCTGGCAAGCGCAATGACGCGAGAATAAAAAACCACGTAGATCAAAGAGGATGACATGACGATAGCAAATTGGTGTGTATTAGCAGCATGTGTGTTACCTATCGTAACGGCAGGCTTGGCCAAAGCCGGCTCCGCCAGACTGGCGCGCCACGCGGGTGGCTATGACAATAATAATCCACGTGAATGGGCTAAAAATTTAACCGGATGGCGGCAGCGTGCGTATGCCGCCCAGCAAAATGGTTTTGAAGCCTTGCCGCTATTTATTGCGGCCGTCATTCTGGCACAACAGGCACATGCCGACCAGGCCCGTATCGATACTCTGGCACTGGTTTTTATTGCCATACGTGTGCTGTATGTCGGCGTCTATCTACTGAATTTAGGTACGCTGCGTAGCCTGGTGTGGGGCGGCGGAATGGCCGCAAGCATCGCCCTATTAATGATGGCTTGAATTTTTATCGCTGACTAAATTTAACCGATAACTAAGGATATGAGCGCGTATGGATGAACAGCAATTACTCTCCAGCCTGGGCGGAATGCTGCCGTCAAGCGCATATATCATCGGCTCGATAATATTTGGTATTATTGGTTTTGTCGCATACCGCTTCGGAAAAAAAACCGGCCGCAACAGAACCCGATGGACCGGCCTGGCCTTAATGCTCTACCCCTACCTAATCGGCAGCGACACCCGTCTTTTGTATCTGGCGGGTGCCGCTTTATGCGCGGTTTTGTATTTTTATAGGGACTGAGGCGATTCGGATTAAAGAGTTGCCTAATGTGACGCGCGCTAAAAATTTAATGATCGCTATTTAATAATGCGTGAGTTCAAGTCTGAAGTGCGACCGAAGATTCATAGGTCTAAGTGGGAAGATGCGATAGCATCAAGCCCCCTAGACCGCCAAGTCAAAGTTGCCCGATATGCACTATACGCACCTAATCCAAGACGAAAAATACCAGATTTATGTTCTTCAAAACGCTCGACATGATCAAAGTTAAATCGCCAAATTAATGATTCGCAATAAGTCCACCATTGTCTCTGAGCTTAGGCGCAACCGTGGATTGCGTGGTTATCAACCCAAACGAGCTCAAAAACTAGCTATGAACGCATGGCAGCCACGCACCACAGTCGCCGCATGATGCCCAGATATGAGATTTTTTCGACATCAAGCTTGCTAAAGCTCTGGAGCCAAGAACAAATTAACGGCGATCTCAACGTCAATCACCGGCCATCCATCAGTCACGAAAGCATCTATAGCGTATCTATGCCGACAAAGGGGCAGATGGGATCTTGCATACCGCTTTGTGCTGCCAGAAAGTGCGCAGGAAACGTCATGGGAAATGCGAACGTCGTGGGACTAATCCTAACCAAGTGTCGATCGAGCTACGACCTGCCGTTGTCGATCAGCTTGATCGCTACGGTGACTAGCAGGTTGACCTAGTCACCGGTGCGGACTATCAACAGGCACTGGTGACGTTCAAGGAGCGCAAGTCGCGCTAAACGCCGATAGGCAAAGTCGTTCACAAAACAGCCCTGTCTGTTGCAGATACGATGATTTTTCTGCTGACGCCTTTTACTCAGTGCGCCCACACATTGACGACCGATAACGGCAAGGAATTCGACTATCACGAACCAATTACTGCCAACCTCGACATTGACTTTTACTTCGCTCATCCTTATTGTTCTTGGGAGCGTGGCTTACTGTGTCAGCATAGTTGTCACATCAAAGCCCAATATCATGCTGCTTTTTTCACCTCTGTTTTGTCTTTATCGAATGGAAGTGAGTTCTGTATTTTGCACTCTGGGTTTAAATGCACCTCGTCGATCCGACGCCAATTTCTAGTACTGCCAGACCACCGTTGCGGATGATTTTTCCGGGCTTGCGCCTAGAGTTCCCTGCGCTTTGCCAACAGCGCGACATCTTGTTTGGCATGAGGTTCGGCCGTAGTCACGAATTTGATCGCGCTGTGCCAATGTTGGTGGTTATACCAATGCACCAACTGCGTCACGCTGTAAGGTGCTGCCATCAGATTTTCAAAGGCAATGAGTGCCTGATCTGGACGGTATTTCAAGGTTTTAAATAAAGATTCCGAATACGGGCTATCGTTGGAAACACGGGGTGACTAGAGGAGGCTGCAACACCTAAGTTTTACAGGGTGGCAAGCAGCGTTGCTGGGCTTCATTGGCGCACTATTGTCAATATGCAACGTCACCTGATTTCGCGTGATCTGTTCACGCAAACAGATGTCGGCCATGAGCGCGCTGGCATGCTCGCCAGACTCTTCATCATAGACTTGCCAGCCTACTATTTTCCGGCTAAACACATCCATCACCGGGTAGAGATAAAAATACTTTCCTTTTACCGTCTTGGGCAGATAGGTAATGTCCCAACTATAAATCTGATTGGGCGCAACAGCACATAAGGCACGGGGTTTCGTACGCTTTTGTGGCAGACGCGAAACGGCTCTGTACACGAGTTCTTTTTGCCTCACGCAGGCAGCGATAGAAGGTCGATTCTGAGCCAAGATAACGTCCTTGATCTGCCAGTATGGGCACGATTTGCGATCGCGCCAGATGCGCAAATTCTGACGAGGTCGCCACCGTCAGGAGTGTAGTCCGGTCTTGTTCTGTGAACTTGTTGGCCGGCATTTGTCCGCGCTGGGTACGGCCATCAAGGAGTGTCACCTTGGCTTGCCAACGGAGTACTGACCGTCGGTTTAGCCTAAGCAGGCGGCATGCCGGTACGGGGCGGGTACCGCTGAAATTGCGCTATCTGCTGCTGCCGGCACGGTTGCCGACAACTACGAGCGATGCCACGAAAATGCCGAGCAAGTAACAGCGCTGCAGGGGCGGATTCGGGAAATGGCGAAGGTTTCGAGCACAGAGCGAGACGGCTTGAGCGGTCGCGAATGAACAAAAGGATAGACGTACACCCCGCCCCGGATTTACAATACGTCAACTCTAATACTTCCGAGAAAGTTTTTTCAGAGCACAACATATTCATAGTTATATTTGAAGCATTGCGGTGCAGATTTATCTAAAAATGCGGCTCCGGGAGGCTAAGATTTTAAATAACATTTTTCGTAAGATTTTGCGGCGACTGGGCGTCAGCAGGACCATCACACTCATCCCCCTCCGTTGATTTCGAGGCCCACGGTACGCGTATTGACATAGACATAAATGGACACTATTAATGTTGAAACTGCAAAAACTAACTGATAGTGATGCAGCTTGGTTTTCCCTGTATTTCGTCATCATGCTTATGATTGCGGTGCTGGTGCGAGATATTCCGCAGCAGCCTGATTTATGGGCGAACATCTCAAATTTCATGGATCCAGCTAAAGGCATGAGCTTTACGGACCCTAGCAGTTTCGCCATTGGCGCGTTGGATGTATTCCATTTTGGCTGGATCCAGCCGGAGAATAACTGGCTTATACGATTGTGGCCGCCAGGTTTTATGTTGACCGAGGGATGGGTGTTGCGCTTGTTCGGCCTAGAGGCTCCCTTCATCCTCATCCTTATTATTCTCAATTGCGCGTTCGCCGCCGTGCTGTTGTTGCTAGTAAGGAAAAACCTATTGATGGGAATGCCCAAACAATACGCTGGCCTACTGCCACTACTGCCGTTTTGTTTTTCGATCACGCGACTCTTTTTGCTTGAGCCGGTAGGTATCATCCTGGGCGAATGTTTTGCCATCATTTTCTTCCTGACGTCCATGTTGTTGATGATGCTGGCAGCGCGCACGCGCTCCTGGAAGACCGCCGTTGCAAGCGGCCTGATGCTGGCCCTGTCCGCCTATTTTCGTTCGCAGTTTGAAATCATAATCATGGCATTGACAGTTTTTGCCGCGCTGCCGCTGCTATTATTTGCAATCCGACGAGTTATACGCCGGTACGGCTCGGACAGGGTGCAGCGGAGAGGCCAGTCGTGGCCGGCCCTGACCGTCACATTGGCTTTGCTAGTTTGCCACCTGAGCATGATGCCATCGCGCATCGCGACCTACCTCGATCCTTATGCGGCGAACCTATCTTGGGTGCAGACATCGCAACTGGTCTACAGCAACGCCGGCAAAACGGACAAGCAATTGAACGATGCCGGGGGCGGGTGGGTGGTGCGTGGTGGCGGAAACATGGCATGCGTACTGGATTCCACGTATTGCGGCAAGGCCGACAAGGGCGCTTTCTATCGTGCCTTCTTCTATCACATGGACCAGTGGTATGCACACAAGTTGGCCAGGGTGGGCGAGTATTGGTTCGCTTCTACAAAAGATTTCACTTTGCATGCTGAGAATCCTACCGTGCTAGAAACCACTGAGAATCTGTTCTTCCTGATGAGCGTTCTGGCTACTTTTCCGCTATTGTGGCGGGTGCGCCACCATCAAGACGCAGCCCTGCATTGGTGGTTCTGTGGCAGCTTCTACGCCTGTTTTTTCGTTGTGTTCACCTTAGTACATTTTGAGGTGCGGTATTTCTACGCGGTGAAAATATTTTCCGTGTTCAACGTGTTGCTGCTCTCGGGCATGGCATGGCAGACGCGCGCCAGCGCCAAGGTGTCAGAGGCCACTGCGGCGCGTCGCGTCGCGCCTGAAGCGGGCGGGCTATCCGAGGTTTTTTTGAACAACGATGTCGCGGCATAGAAGTGCTGGAAGAATAGACCATGACCGAACAAACGACGCCTCTGATTTCGGTAGTGATACCGGTGTACAAGGCCGAAAAAATACTCGATGAACTCTATCGGCGCCTGCGCGACGCGCTAGACACTGTGAGCCCCCACTTTGAAATCGTCCTGGTCGAAGATTGTGGTGGCGACAATTCTTGGGGCGTCATCGAACGCCTGGCGGCAGCAGATCCACGCGTGCTTGGCTTGCAATTTAGCCGCAATTTTGGCCAGCATTATGGCATTACCGCTGGACTCGACCACTGCCGTGGCGACTGGGTCGTCGTTATGGATTGCGACCTACAAGATCAACCTGAGGAAATTCCGCGCCTGTACGCTAGGGCGCAGGAGGGCTACGACGTGGTCCTAGCGCTGCGTGGCATGCGCCAAGATCCTTTGCTGAAACGCTTCACTTCCTGGCTGTTCTACCGCCTGTTCAGTTACTTGGCCGACATCGACTTTGACGGCGACAGCGGGAATTTCCGCATCATGTCGCGCAAAGTGGTCAATAATTTCACACGCATGCGAGAGCAGCTCCGCTTCTTCGGCGGCCAGGTGCAGTGGATGGGTTTTCCCACTACTGGCATCATAGTCCGCCACAACGAGCGTTTCGAGGGTAGCTCAACGTATACCTTCGGCAAGTTGTGGAAGCTGGCGTCAGACACCATCATTGCCTATTCTGACAAACCGCTGCGACTGGCCGCACGTATCGGCTTGGGCATGGCACTGGTGTCGTTCGGTTTCGGCGCCAAAATTCTCGTCTACTCACTGTTGTATGGTTCAACGGTTGCGGGTTGGGGCAGCCTGATCGTGTCGCTCTACTTTATCGGGGGCCTGATCATCGGCCTGCTCGGCATTATTGGCATTTACCTTGGCAAAGCCTTCGACGAGACCAAGAAGCGCCCGCTATACATCGTGCGGCGAGCCACGGCGAATACCAAGGTGTGCAATAATGATTAAGCTGACACCGTGGGATAGTGCGGCCTTCGGACTCCCCACTTGGGAGGTGTGCGAATATTCGGCAGCGGCTCTGCAGCTCGTCTTGGCTAGGCCCGGGCACCACACCATCAAGGTCGACCCGCTGGCCGACAAGGCTGCGTTACAGGCACACGGCTTCTATTACTGCGACACTCTTATCGAGACCTCCGCTGTGACCGAACAGTTACGCCGCGTTGACGCGCCGACCGGAGTGACGGTGTCAAAGGCACTCGACCGGCAGGCCACGCTGGCCATTTGTCACGGTGCTTTCGCACATGGACGCTTCCACCGCGACTTCTCCTTAGCTCGCTCTGACGCAGATCTGCGCTACAACAATTGGCTGAGCCAGTTGCTCGACGCCGGTACGGTATACGGCCTTTATAGCGGAGGTGAACTAGCCGGCTTCATCGGTTTCCAAGGCTCTAGCCTGGTGCTGCACGCCATCGACAAAAAATTCCGTGGGCGCGGCCTGAGTAAGTTCTGGTGGTGCTTGGTGATAGATGAGTTGTTTGCCTCTGGACACATGCGTATCGGCAGTTCCATTTCCGCCAGCAATATGGCGGTGCTCAACCTCTACGCCTCACTGGGTTTTTCCTTTTTTCATCCGCAAGATATCTACCATTGTCTGGTGTCATGAACTATCTCTACATCTTTCTGACCATCGCCCTGACCGTGTTCGGTCAGATTGCTATAAAAATACAGGTTTTGCAGGCTGGCGCCTTGCCGGAGGCCGGCGGCGATAAGCTTGCCTTCCTGATCCGCCTGCTCATCAACCCCTGGATCATCAGCGCGTTCTTCGCCGCCTTCCTTGCGTCGATTTCCTGGATGGGGGCGATGACCAAGTTCGAACTCAGCCACGCCTACCCCTTTATGGCCCTGAATTTCGTCATCGTTCTGCTGGTCAGCAGCTGGTTGTTCCACGAGCCTCTGTCGATGGCGAAAATTATCGGCATTTCCCTCATTTGTATCGGCACCATCGTCGCCTCGCAAGGATAAACCATGGAAATCATTCCATTTAACAAACCCTTCATGACCGGTCGCGAGCTTTGGTATATCGCCCAGGCCCACACCAATGGCCATCTGTCGGGCGATGGCTCTTTCACCAAGAAATGCCACGCATGGCTTGAAGAGCGCACCGGCACTGGGTGTGCGTTGCTTACCCATTCCTGCACGGCAGCGCTTGAAATGGCGGCTCTGCTGGCCGAGGTGCAGGCCGGCGACGAGGTGATCATGCCCTCGTACACGTTCGTATCGACGGCGAACGCCTTCGTCTTGCGCGGCGCCGTGCCGGTATTCGTCGACATCCGCGCGGACACAATGAACATCGACGAGACCAAGATCGAGGCCGCCATTACACAGCGCACGCGCGTCATCCTGCCTGTGCATTACGCCGGCATAGCCTGCGAAATGGACACTATTATGGACATCGCGCACCGGCATAAGCTGTTGGTGATTGAGGACGCCGCGCAAGGCATCATGTCGACCTATAAGGGCCGTGCGCTGGGAACCATCGGCCACATGGGCGCGTATTCCTTCCATGAAACCAAGAACATTATCGCCGGCGAGGGTGGCGCACTTCTGGTTAACGACCCGCTGTTCGCCGAGCGCGCGGAAATTATCCGCGAGAAGGGTACCAACCGCAGCAAGTTTTTTCGCGGCCAGGTCGACAAGTACACTTGGGTTGACATCGGTTCTTCCTTCCTGCCTGGTGAGGTGATTTCCGCATTCCTGTGGGCGCAAATGGAAGAGGCTGATACGATCACGCAACAGCGCCTGTCCATATGGCAGCAATACCATGAGGCACTGGCACCGCTGGAAGATCAGGGGAGGCTGCGCCGACCAGTCGTTCCTGCTGATTGCGCGCACAACGCTCATATGTATTATATTTTGCTCGATTCGCAGCAACAGCGCACCGACATCATTGCACGGATGAAGGAGCAGGGTATAAGCGCGGTATTCCATTACGTGCCGCTGCACAGTGCGCCGGCCGGCCGCAAATTCAGCCGAAGCCACGGCGCCATGTCCAACACCGACACACTGTCAGACCGTTTGTTGCGGCTGCCTTTATGGGTAGGCTTGGAAACGACCAATGTCATTGCGGCATTGACTGCAGCGCTGCGCGGATGAGGGCCGGCACCTGAAATTCAGACAGTCCGATAAATGATAGGTTTGTCCACTTGGAAGCCGTTGACGGATGGCAAAAGAAGTAAGGGCATGATAAGCAGGAAACGTCACAATTTCTCGCCTGAGTTCAAGGAGAAAGTGGCGATCTCCGCCCTGAAGGGCGACAGGACATTGGCCGAAACAAATCAAACTGCTACAGAGTGCCAGAGTCAACCTCTGCTAACTTTGTGCATTGGCTGTAGGCCGTTATGACAAGTTTAATTTTCGTTAAATTCCCCCACACCGAGTTCTCATTCAATCCGTTAGCTGAAGCGCTTACTATTCCGCTATAGTAACCATCATTGGGAAGAGTTGGTTTGAATTAGCGACGCTCTCCGCCACCAAGAATATACCTCGACAAAGGCCCACTAATGCAAGTGGGCCTTTGTTGTTTTTTTGGATGCGCAGTCCTTGTGTCCGGCTCATCTCCGGTCGAGTGGGCAGTTTTATACTTAAACCTACCCTGCCAACGACAACCTCGCTCAGCGACTGTCGGCCAGCACCTACGTCACAGACACCCGGCTCAACAAGGTCATTTGCGAGAATACCTCACAGCCTCACTGCAATTTAGAGGGCGATTGTATGAAAGATCCGTTTTTTTAGTCCATGCAACTTGCCAAGGTCATTAACATTCCAGCCGACTTTCAGACGTTTGTTGGCGATCCCCGGCTTCATGGCAGTGTCGCTCTTGAGCAGGTGATGGGCGATCCGGCGCAGGATGGTGAAGTTCTGCGCCGGATCGCCCACCCAGATGCAGCAATCGTCTTCGCAGAATGGCCGTCCAGCACCCAGTCCAGGCTATTTTCGATGCATCAGTGCGCTCGGACAGCGTTGCCGAGCAGAGCTGCCTTGGCCGGCAGGCTCTGATGTAGTAACGGCGCTCAATGCTGGCGCGACCGGTGCTGTTCCTGCCGATGATTTTCCGCGTCGATTCGACCATGACCCGGCTTTGCAGTCGGCTCCGGTGCTAGTTTTGTTCCTGGAACCAGGTCGCGTCATCGCTCACCAGATAGCGCCGGGGTTCGATCCGACCGTGATCCTTTCCTATGTGGATGCCACCCAAAAAAACGGACGCGCCCACGTACCCGAGTCGGCTGACCAAACTACAGAGTGGCGGCTTCGAACAGCCCCGGCTGGTTGTCCTTTACTCGCATTACGTAGTCGTACGTAGTCCGCACAGCCGTCCACAATCTGGGTCGCGATGTCTTGCTGGCAGCCCATCGCGGCGATGGAGATACTGCGGCCCCGGATGTCTGGCGCACTCAATAGTTCCAGTATCGCGGTCATTTCGTTATTCTTGTCAGCGGTCTTGACCTGGCCTGTGTCAAGCCGGTCGCGCTGCTCAAGGCGGGGAAACACGGTGAATCCAGCTTTGCTTGGTCGTGCCGGCCGTGGACACACTAACCGTCGACGAAAACAAGCCGCTGATCCAGCACATGACCTTCACGCAATCGCCCTGAATAGCCCTTGACTTAGGTTGAATTTTTTATCTACTTATGTGATACTTGCCAGCTATTTGTAGCTTTTGCTCGTAATAACCTAACTTTATAAAGTTCAAAAAAATTTTGTATTAGTCTGATGCCAGCACGAAACCGCTATAAATTACACTAGCTAGAGTTGTGGGATCGCTGTGAAAACCGCCAGAGACCTTGCTCAGAATTGCCAATGTCAGCGTCGTCAAAGCAGTACATATAAATTGCGTTATTAATAATATATCGATTAGTCATATGTTGCGCAATGCTTATCTATCCACAGAGGCTGCAAATAAAATACTGTGGTGGGCTCAGATAATTTTAGATGTAAATCTTTTGTGATCTCCCCTCACCTTAATATTGAAACATGATCATTTGGTTTTAGTGGACGTATTGTAAATGCATTATTTTGTATGATGTCTTGCCCAATAAGATGAGACCTGTTATCAGCGAAGCTGACATAACTATTTATATATGAAAATGGTTATGACTGTAATTGCTGTGAGTACCCAAGGAAAAATATTCTGATGAAATTTACGCGACTCGCGATTCTCGATGTTATCGCGTTCAAGTACAAAGCGATTGACGGTAGTCGGACCTCATTTTTTCAATGTTTCAATCACTCACAATCTGAAACTAATATTGAAAAAAAAGTACCTCTTATTCAA
>JBBQNW010000076.1:0-11583 GCA_038330335.1 Burkholderiales bacterium
CATGAAACGCGCTAAATTCTCAACCCGCATTGCCTTTGACGAAAAGGCGCCGGAGCTATCTGTTCGTATCGCAAAGTAAGTGGCGAATGCGGCTGCCTTAACGACGCAATGCGTGTTGCCGCTGATTTTCACCCCAAAAAAATTCATCTCACTTCCGGTTAACCAGGTCAGGCGTCACATGCGCAGCCGCCCGAGCCGGAGCGCTGACATGAGTTTAGACTATGCCTGAGATGGCATTGCACTGCATCTAAGCCAGCGCTAAGTTGTCGCTAAGTTGCCTCTGGGTTGCTGCTAAGTTGCTGCTAAGTTGCTGCTAAGTTGCCGCTAGGCGGGCATTAGTAATCCAGCAGGGCTGCCAGTTGTGATGCCGGTGAATTTAAAATCGACTTCCGGTACGTGGCCAGAAATAATCTCTGCAATGGCCCGTCCGGAACCCGCACCCATGGTCCATCCCAAGGTGCCATGGCCGGTATTCAAATAGAGATTGGCATATTTTGTTTTGCCGATATACGGCACGTTTGACGGGGTTAATGGCCGTAGCCCGGTCCAGTAACTTGGCTCATCGTAATTACACGCATCTGGAAACAGTTCACGGGTGCGGCCTGTAATCGCTTCGCAACGTGCTGTATTGAGCGCACGCGAATAACCATTGATTTCGCAGGTACCTGCCACCCTTAGCCGGTCACCCAGACGTGATACCACCAGTTTATAGCCATCATCGGTCAACGAGACGGTGGGCGCTTTATCTGCTGCCGTGATGGGGTAGGTGGCAGAGTAGCCTTTGCCCGGGTAAATCATCAGGTTGATGCCTAAAGGTTTCAGCAAGGGCTGAGAGAAACTGCCCATTGCCACGACGAAGGCGTCGGCCCGTAAGACCTTATGGCGCCCCTCACCATCGATCACTTCGACCCCGATAATTTTGGCACAGACACCGCTACCTTCCGTCAACAAGCGTGTGACGCAGGTGTTAAATTGAAAATCAACACCGGCTTCGGCAGATTTCTGCGCCAGGCCGACGGTGAACTTGTAGACATCGCCGGATTCGTCGTTGCCGGTATAGTCGCCGCCAACAATTTTTTCTCGTATGCCTGCCAGCGCGGGTTCGATTTTTACAACTTCATCCGCCCCGATAGCGTGACGTGGACAGCCTAGATCGCGCATCAGTTTGACCGAGTGGAGTGATAGGTCAAATTCTTTCTGATCGGTGTAGAAATGCAGAATACCTTTGGTCAGGCAGTCGTAGTCGATGCCGGTCTCTGCGCGAACAGTTTGTAGAGTCAGGCGGCTGTATTCGGCGATGGCAACGATCTGGCGGATATTGTCGTCAGTACGTTTTTGCGTGCATTCGCGCAAAAAACTTAGGCCCCACAACCATTGTAATAATTCGGGACGGGGGCGAAACAGCAAGGGCGCATCGTCTTGGCCCAGCCATTTCAGTACTTTCATCGGTGCCGACGGATTGGCCCAGGGTTCGGCATGCGAGACAGAAATTTGTCCACCGTTGGCAAAACTGGTTTCTTGTGCTGCGCCGGGCTGGCGTTCGATGACGGTGACATCATGTCCGGCTTTCTGTAAAAACCAGGCGGACGATGTGCCGATAATGCCAGAACCTAAAACAATGACTTTCATTGAGGGAATCTCCACGATATTGATAGAGAGATTGTAGAAAGTAATTGGTTTTTAATGTAGTCAATAATGTTCTCTGATTTTTTATTAATAAACGTATTTTCTTTAAAAGTGTTTATTAATAAAAAAAATTTTGAAGATAAAAACTTATTTACTCACTTTCGCTTTGGCGATTTCTTGTGTGATCGCGCGTGTAATAACGTCTTCCATGGTTTTATGCAAACCGCTGCGAATCTCGAGCGCTAAACTCTCTACCGCGGTCTGCAATACGTCAGCCAGGCTATCGCGCACCCGGTGTTCCAATACGAAATCGATTCTTGACAATACCTGACGCAGTACATTTTCACGCAGAGTTTGCTCTAGTTGTTCCCATTGGCGCTCTTGCTGGTCGCTTTGCTGGTCAATTTGCGGGGCTTGTTGCAGATCTTCCCAATTGCTGTCGCTGACCTGTTTGGCGGCGCTTGTGACATCATGCCGGGAGTTTGCAGGAAACTCAGGGTCGAGATGAATGATCTCGGTTAACACCGGAATACTGCTATCGATTTGGCTGTTCATGTGGGTTTTGCTTCAATATGGGTAGGTGCCAAGCCCTGTTGCTGGTAGCTGCGATAGCGTGTCCGTCCCGCCCGGGTGTCCTCAGCTTCGGTGGAGATGACTTCTATCATGCGTTCAAACCGCTGGAAGTTGTCCGGGGTAGCCTGGCTCAGGTTGATCAAAAGCTCATGGTGTGGCAGCTCCGCGCTGTCAGTGTCAGTGAGGATAATCGGCGTTTGTATCGCCAGCGGGTCGTGACTGAAAACGTGAGGCAAAAAATCAAGCTCTGAAAAACTCCAGAGCATCTCGTTCAGCAGAGATAGCTGTTGCTGATTATTATCAAAAACGACGATACGGCAATTGGCGGCGCTGGCTTTGCGGATCAGGCGGCAAGTGTATAGAAGCTTATCGCTAACCCTGGTGTGAAAATCTATCCTGGTCATGTCGTTTGGTTTCCTTAAAAACGAATGCCCGGCTCTAGGGACGGCTTCAGTTTGGGTGTTGCAGGCTCTTTTTCTGCCGGCTTTTCTACTGTTTTTTTCGTGGCGGGTGCGGCTGCTTCTGCCGGCGGGTAGCGATACTCTTTCGGGAGCTTGCTGGTTTCCGGATAGCCGGCGCTCTCTAGGGCAGAGCGCCATTCCGCACTGTCAAAGCCGCGAAATTTGCTGTTGCGAATGATCAGGGCAGGCAACTGCGCCTCACCGCTGATTTGCTTTAACCTGGCAATGTCTTCATTGCTGACCACGATTTTTTCCGAGAAGGGAATACCTAGTTGCTTGAGCAAGGTGCGACCCTCGTTACATGGCGTGCACGACGGGGCCGCATACAGGGTGACCGGATTCTTAGCAACAGCGGCTGCCAGTTCGGGTGGCAAACTCATGGCGCTGGCATCGCTGCTGATGGATTTGGTTTCTACTTGCCTGGCATTCGATGGTGGTGGCACATCGCTATAGCTTACCTTGCCGTCGGCACCCACCCATTTATATAATTCGGCGTGTGCCGCTGTTGCCAGCACGCAGCTGAGTAAAACACAGGTGGTGTTCAAGACTGTCAATAATTTCATGATCGTGACCTTTGACTGTTACTCGGTTTAATTTGCCATGCCGCTATGACGTAACAAGGCATCAATTGAGGGATCGCGCCCCCGGAAGGCACGGAAAGACTCAATCGCCGGGCGCGCGCCACCCACTTCCAGCACTTCTGCCTGAAATTTTTGTCCTGCCGAGCGGGAGAGTGTGCTGCCTTCGATTTTTGCCGCTTCTTCAAAGGCGCCGTAAGCATCTGCCGACAACACTTCCGCCCACTTGTAACTGAAATAGCCCGCTGCGTAGCCACCTGCGAAGATATGCCCAAATGAATGCTGGAAACGATTGAATTCGGGCGGCGTAAATACCGAGACTTGCTCTCTGACGGTATTGAGTATGTCTTGCACCAGATGCTGACCACCCGGATGGGCATCATTATGCAGGCGCAGATCAAACAGTGAAAATTCAACTTGTCTCAAGGTTTGCATGCCGGACTGAAAATTTTTCGCCGCAATCATCTTGTCGTACAAGGCACGTGGCAAAGCCTCGCCGGTGTCGGCGTGGGCAGTCATGTGTTGCAAAACATCGAATTCCCAGCAAAAATTTTCCATAAATTGTGAGGGAAGTTCTACCGCATCCCATTCAACCCCGGAAATGCCCGAGACCGATAAATCATCGACTTTGGTCAGCAAATGATGCAAGCCGTGACCAAATTCGTGAAACAGAGTGATGACTTCATCATGGGTAAATAGTGCCGGTTTGCTGATGCCGCCAACGCTCACCGGTTCACTGAAATTACAGGTCAGATACGCCACCGGTGTCTGTATGCCTTGTGGTGTCAGGCGGCGACCGCGTGCGTCATCCATCCATGCGCCGCCGCGTTTGCCGTCGCGTGCATATAAATCGAGGTAGAACTGGCCGATCAGCTGGCCGTCTTTTTCAAGGCGATAAAACTTGACGTCCGGGTGCCAGGTGGCGGCGCTGTCGAGCTTGATCTCGACGGCAAACAGGGTCTGAATGACACGGAATAAACCATCGACGACTTTGTGTTCAGGAAAGTATTGCTTCACTTCTTGTTCGGAAAACGCATAACGCTGCTCGCGCAGTTTTTCCGAGGCGTAAGTGCTGTCCCATGCTTGTAAATCGTCAATGCCCAATTGCTGTTTCGCGAAGGCGCGTAATTCCGTCAAATCACTTTCGGCAAAAGGTTTTGCCCGATTGGCCAGATCAAGCAAAAAGGTGCTCACTTGCGCAGGCGTTTCTGCCATCTTGGCGACCAGAGAGACTTCGGCAAAATTTTGGTAGCCTAGTAATACTGCTTCTTCCTTGCGTAGTTCTAGCAGCTCATTAATGATTGCAGTGTTATCCCATTCCGGCTTGGCGCCTAACTCAGATGCCTTAGTGGCATTGGCCCGGTAGATTGTTTCGCGCAATGCGCGATGATCGGCGTATTGCAAAACCGGGAAGTACGACGGGAAGTGCAAAGTAAATTTGTAGCCCGGTTTGTCGTCTTTTTCGGCGGCGTTTTTTGCCGCTTGCAAGACGTCTTCAGGTAAACCTGCCAGCTCCTCAAGCTTGTCGACGAACAGCGCGTAGTCGTTGGTGGCATCCAGCACATTTTCAGAAAACTTGGTCGACAGCGCTGCGTGTTTTTCTTGTATCTCAGCGTAACGCGCTTTTTTATCTTCGGCCAGCTCGGCACCGCTCAGGCGAAAATCCCGGATGGCGTTACTGATGATGGTTTTTCTGGCTGGCGCCAGACTGGCAAAGCTGGCGTCGGCGTGCAGTGCTTTGTATTTGTCAAATAGCACCAGATTTTGGCCTAAGGCCGTCCAAAATTCGGTAATCTTTGGTTGGTTTTCGTTATACGCCGCACGCAGCTCGGGCGTATCGACCACGGCATTAAGGTGGCCAATCACGCTCCAGGCGCGGCCCAGTTGTTCGGTGGCGTCTTCTAGCGGCTCGACAAAATTCTCCCAACTGACTGGCGCAGTGCTGTGTTCCAGTTGCGCCACGACAGCGCGGTTTTTTTCCAGCAATTGATCCATGGCTGGCGTGACGTGTTCTGGCTGTATGGCATCAAAACGTGGCAGGTCGCTAAAATCTTGCAGCGGGTTGTGAGAATTTTGTGGTGTCATGTTAGTTTCTTTCAGCAGCTTCTATGGTGTTTACCAATAGCATGGTGATGGTCATCGGGCCGACGCCGCCTGGCACCGGAGTTATGTAGCCTGCAACTTCTTTCACGGGAATAAAATCGACATCTCCGCATAATTTTCCTTCATCATCGCGGTTCATGCCCACATCTAAGACGACGGCGCCGGGCTTTACCATATCGGCAGTGACGATATTACGCTTGCCTGTGGCCACCACCAAAATATCGGCATTGCGCGTGTGGTAACCCAGATCGCGCGTCTTGGAATTGCAGATGGTGACGGTAGCGCCGGCCTGCAAGAGCAACATGGCTTGCGGTTTGCCGACAATATTCGACGCGCCGACCACCACGGCATTGGCACCGCGTATCGGGTAATGAATGGATTCCAGCATCTTCATCACGCCATACGGAGTGCAAGGGCGAAACAGTGGCTGACCTGTCATTAGCAGGCCGGCATTGCTGATATGAAAGCCGTCGACATCTTTTTCTGCAGCAATCGCTTCGATAACTTTATTGGCATCAATATGGGCGGGCAAAGGCAGTTGTACCAAAATGCCATGGATTTTCGGATCGTGGTTCAGGCGATCGATGTGCGCCAGTAATGCCGCTTCGCTCAGATCGGCTTCGTATTTTTCTAATACTGAATAAAAACCACAATCTTCGCAAGCCTTGACCTTGTTTCGCACATACACCTGTGATGCTGGGTTTTCACCCACTAATATCACCGCCAAACCGGGCTGCCTGGCTTTTGCCGTGAGCGCTGCGGCGCGTTGTGCCACATCCGCACGAATTTGTTGAGAGAGTTGGGTTCCGCTGATGATTTGAGCTGTCATGATGGGCTTTTTTGAAGAAGAGTGTGGAGAGTAGGGAAGCTTAAGTCGAGATTATAAGTGATGCCTGCCGTGGTGACACCGTTGAGATGGGCTTTCATGCCAAAAGACGCGTTCTCCGGCGCGATAGCGCAAAAAATGCTGCTTTGAAAACCAACGTGTAGGTAACGGATAATCAACGGGTAGGCAAAAATAGTCGGAATTTGGCCGCTAAAATTAGCTGTTTTCAGAATGTACATGCAATCTTCAAGCGGGTTTTAGCGCCATTTTTCTCTGAAAAGGCTATGAATGCTGCATTGCAAAAAATGAAAAACTGATGACAGTCATAGGGGTTGAAAAAAAAGCGAGGAATAATTTTGCGCTGCGGTTTATTTGCCACATTATGAGATCAAATTCCGCTATTTGAAAAATGGAAAACTCCTGCTAAAATGCTTGCATAATCAAAAATCAAGCTTTAATTTGTTGTTACGCCCCATTGCGCGATACTCAAAGCGCACATAACCGGAAAAAAGGAGACTCACTTTATGTCACCCCAGATAGACCAAGTCTTGGCGCAAGCCGTCAATGATCCCGATGTAATCGAAACCAATGAATGGCTCGCTGCGCTGGAGTCTGTCATTGAAAACGAAGGGCCGGAGCGTGCCCATTACCTGATGGAGCGTATGGTGGATCTGGCGCGCCGGCGCGGATCGCATATTCCTTTTTCCAGTAATACCGCGTACGTCAATACGATACCGGCGGATGTCGGCGCCCATTGCCCGGGCAATCTGGAGATTGAAGAAAAATTGCGCTCGATGATGCGTTGGAATGCGATGGCGATGGTGGTGAAAGCCAATCGTCTGGATGGCGATCTGGGTGGTCATTTGTCTAGCTTCGCTTCGCTGGCGAACATGCTGGGGATCGGTTTTAACCATTTCTGGCATGCCCCGACCGCAGACCACGGGGGCGATTTGCTGTACATCCAGGGCCACTCATCGCCTGGCGTGTATGCCCGTGCCTTTCTGGAAGGCCGCCTGACCGAAGAGCAGTTGCTGCACTTCCGTCGTGAAGTTGACGGCAAAGGTCTGTCTTCTTACCCGCATCCGAAACTGATGCCTGATTTCTGGCAATTCCCGACGGTATCGATGGGTCTGGGCCCGTTGATGTCGATTTATCAGGCACGTTTTTTAAAGTACCTGCATGCACGCGGCATTGCTGACACGGAAAAGCGCAAAGTCTGGGCATTTTGCGGCGATGGTGAGATGGATGAGCCGGAATCGATGGGTGCCATCGGTATGGCCGGTCGTGAACAGCTCGATAATCTGATTATTGTTGTCAACTGTAACCTGCAACGTCTGGATGGACCGGTGCGCGGCAATGGCAAGATTATTCAGGAACTGGAATCTGATTTCCGCGGCGCCGGCTGGAATGTCGTCAAAGTTATCTGGGGCGCAGGCTGGGATGAATTGCTGGCCAAAGACAAAGACGGCATTTTGCAAAAAGTCATGATGGAAACGGTCGACGGCGAATACCAGAACTACAAAGCCAAAGACGGCGCCTATGTGCGTGCCAATTTCTTTGGCAAACATCCGAAATTACTGGAAATGGTTAGCAAGATGTCGGACGACGATATCTGGCGTCTGACCCGCGGTGGCCATGATCCGCACAAAATCTATGCGGCATTTAAAGTGGCTCAGGAGCATAAAGGCCAGCCTACCGTATTGCTGGTGAAGAGCGTCAAAGGCTTTGGTTTTGGTAAATCCGGTGAAGCGCGCAATACCGCGCATAACACTAAAAAACTCGATGATGACGCCATTAAGGCTTTACGTGACCGCTTCCAGTTGCCGATTTCTGATGAGCAATTGCCGGCTATTCCCTTCTTCAAACCTGCTGACGACACGCCGGAAATGAAGTACCTGCAAGAACGCCGCGCCGCTTTAGGTGGCTACTTGCCACAGCGCCGGCAAAAAGCCGATGAACAATTAGTCGTGCCTGAGCTGACTGCCTTCCAGGCTATGCTGGAACCGACCGCCGAGGGCCGTGAAATATCGACCACCGCTGCCTATGTGCGCGTGCTGACAGCCTTATTGCGCGATGCCAGTCTGGGTCAGCGTATCGTGCCGATTATGGTCGATGAATCGCGTACTTTTGGGATGGAAGGCCTGTTCCGTCAGATCGGTATTTTTAGCCAGGTCGGTCAGTTGTACGAGCCGGTCGATAAAGATCAGGTCATGTATTACCGCGAAGACAAAGCCGGCCAGATCTTGCAAGAGGGAATTAACGAAGCCGGTGGTATGAGTTCATGGATTGCGGCGGCCACGTCTTACTCGACCAATAACCGTGTGATGATTCCGTTCTACACTTACTACTCGATGTTCGGTCTGCAGCGTATTGGCGACCTGGCGTGGGCCGCGGGCGATATGCGTTCACGCGGCTTTCTGATGGGTGGTACGGCTGGCCGTACCACCTTGAACGGTGAAGGTTTGCAGCACGAAGACGGCCATAGCCATGTCCTGGCTTCGACCATACCGAACTGCGTGCCTTACGACCCTACCTTTGCCCATGAAGTTGCGGTCATCATTCATGATTGTTTGCGCCGCATGGTCACCAACCAGGAAGACGTGTTCTATTACATCACCCTGATGAACGAGAACTACAGCCATCCGGGTTTAAAGGCCGGGCAAGAAGAGGGCATCATCAAAGGCCTGTATCAGTTGCAGAAAGCGCAGCAAGTTACCAAGCACCGCGTGCAGTTAATGGGTTCCGGTACCATTTTGCGTGAAGTGATTGCGGCGGCCGACTTGCTGATCAATGACTGGGGCATCGCTGCTGACGTCTGGTCCGCGCCATCGTTTACTTTGCTGGCACGTGATGGTCAGGACGCAGAACGCTGGAATATGTTGCACCCTACCGATGCCGCCCGGTTGCCATATATTACTGAGTGCCTGAAAGACACTGCCGGCCCTATCGTGGTCTCGACCGATTATATGCGTACCTTTGCTGAACAAGTGCGTGCTTTTGTTCCTAAGGGCCGTAGCTACAAAGTCCTGGGTACGGATGGTTTTGGTCGCTCTGATTCGCGTGCCAAGTTGCGTGAATTCTTTGAAGTGAACCGTTACTTTGTAGTGGTGGCGGCATTAAAGTCACTGGCTGACGAAGGCGCCTTGTCCGCATCTGTAGTGGCGCAGGCGATTGTCAAATATGGCATCGATGCCGAGAAACCAAATCCGGTGACGATGTAATTAGCTAAAAAATTAGCTAAAAAAATCAGCTAAAAAAATCAGCTAAACAGCAACCGGAAGTAAATCAGAGTGTGGCTAAGTGCGCCGGATAAATTTCAGTAGTGGCAGAAATTTCAGGCGCCTTAGCCATCATGTGTGACAGATGTGAGACCGAATAAGCGGAGCGAATGCTATGAGTGCAATTGAAGTCAAAGTGCCGGACATCGGTGATTTCAAGGAAGTTGAAGTCATTGAATTGATGGTCAAGGTTGGCGATACGATTAAAGTCGATCAGTCCCTGATCACCGTAGAATCAGATAAAGCCAGCATGGAAATTCCTTCCAGCCATGCCGGTGTCGTTAGCGAAATTAAAGTCAAGGTCGGCGATAAAGTTGCTGAAGGTTCGTTGCTGGTCATCGTTGAAGCTTCCGGTGAGGCTGCGGCCGTACCGGCCGCCGCAGCTGCTCCGGCAGTCGCTGACACTCCGCTAGCTGCCGCCCCGGTGAGTGCAGCTGCAGTCGTCGCTGCGCCAGTGGCAGCAGCGGCGGTGCCAAGCCCGGCTGCAGCTCCAGCTCCAGCTCCGGTTTCAGCTGCGGCTGTTGCTGTTACCGGGAACTCACACGCTTCACCATCGATACGTAAATTTGCCCGCGAACTCGGGGTTGATCTGGCGCGCGTTCAGGGGACGGCAATCAAAGGCCGTATTTCGCAAGAAGACGTGCAAAACTTCGTTAAGGGCATCATGTCCGGCGCGACTGCGGCACCAGTGGCGGCTGCTGCAAGTAACACCAATGGCGGTGGTAGTGGGTTGAATTTGCTGGCATGGCCTTCGCTCGATTTTAGTAAATTCGGTAGCACCGAATTGCTGCCTTTGTCGCGTATCAAAAAACTCAGCGGCCCGAACCTGCATCGCAACTGGGTCATGATTCCGCATGTCACGCAGTTTGATGAGGCGGATATTACCGGGCTGGAAGAATTCCGTAAATCGTCGAATGATGCCTTGCTCAAGTCCGGTGTGAAGCTGACGATGCTCGCTTTTGTTATCAAAGCCAGCGTGGCGGCACTGAAGAAATTCAAAGCCTTCAATGCCTCGCTCGATGCCACCGGTGAAAATCTGATTCTGAAGCAGTATTACAACATCGGTTTCGCGGCGGATACGCCAAATGGCCTGATGGTGCCGGTGATTAAAAACGCCGATCAAAAGACCTTGTCGCAAATCGCAGTAGAAATGGGCGAATTGTCGGCCCAGGCACGTGATGGCAAGCTTAAACCGGCCGACATGCAGGGCGCGACTTTCACGATTTCTTCGCTCGGCGGTATCGGTGGTACGGCGTTTACGCCTATCATCAATGCCCCGGAAGTGGCGATACTGGGCTTGTCAAAATCAAGCATGAAGCCGCTCTGGGATGGTACGCAATTCGTGCCGCGCCTGATCTTGCCGATGTCCCTGTCCTACGATCACCGTGTGATTGATGGTGCCATGGCCGCCAGGTTCTCTGCGTATCTGGGCGATGTCTTGTCCGATTTGCGTAAAACTTTACTGTAAGCGGAGACCATACTATGAGCAGCATCGAAGTTAAAGTTCCGGATATCGGCGATTTCAAAGAAGTTGAAGTGATTGAACTTTTGGTCAAAGTGGGCGATACCGTCAAGCTCGATCAGTCTTTGATTACCGTGGAATCTGACAAAGCCAGTATGGAAATTCCGTCCAGCCACGCTGGCGTGATCACTGAACTGAAAGTCAAAATTGGCGACAAGATTGCCGAAGGCTCTTTATTGGCCATCGTCACGGCATCTGCTGCTCCGGCAGATTCTGCAGTATCAGCAGTTCCAGTCGCAACCACAACCACAGCCGCAGCCGCAGCTCCCGTTGTTGTCGCTGCCACTGCAATGCCAGCGGCAGCAGCATCTGTACCTGCTGCTGCAACGTATGCCGGCAAGGTCGATATTGAGTGCGATATGCTGGTCCTGGGCGCTGGCCCGGGCGGTTACTCTGCCGCGTTCCGCTCCGCCGATCTGGCTGTCAATACGGTGCTGGTAGAACGTTATGCAACGCTGGGCGGGGTTTGTCTGAATGTCGGTTGCATTCCCTCTAAAGCCTTGTTGCACGTTGCGGCCGTGATTGATGAAACTGCCAGCATGGCAGCGCATGGTGTCAGTTTTGCGCCGCCCGAGATCGACCTGGATAAGTTGCGTGGCTATAAAGAGGGCGTCGT
>JBBQNW010000077.1:0-11573 GCA_038330335.1 Burkholderiales bacterium
CAGGGTTTCCAGGGCTTTTTTATCATGACTTTGCAGGCTGGCGGCGATGTGGGCGGCCAGTATTTCTGCTTTCAGCTGCGCTTCGGTACGCAGATGCTGCTGGCCCAGATACACCGTGACAAGTAAAAACAAGAATAAAGCAATCAAGCTCCCCTTGGCTATCGTGATGGCATTTTCTCGCCATATTGTCGCTGCGAAAGGCTGCTGGAAAAGTGCGGTCGGCATGGATGGTCTTCTTGAAGAGGGCGCTTAAAGGAAACGATGTGAGCTCAGATGAGACGGAATAAATTGAAATAGAGCGAAGCGAGTTTATCATTCAAGCCGCTACTATAGTGTTGTTATTCACACATAAAAAGTCGAAGCAAGATTCTTCTCGTTTTATGCAAACATCGACATCTGCGAGTAAACTGCGAGACATCTTTTCAAATGAGTTTATCGTGTCGCTTTCCTCCCAATTTTGTTCCCTGACGCCAGCCAACGAGCCGTCTTGTTTTGTCTTGCTCGATGACGCGCATAGCGCGCAGTCGGTGTCGCGGCTGTACACCGGTTTACTCCAGACTCTGGTGTGCGCAGAGGCTGACAGCTGGCCAGAATTTTTGCAGCAGGCGCAACGTGCACTAGTCCGGGGCCAGTATGCAGTTGCCTTATTTTCGTATGAGAGCGGAGTACAACTTCAGGCCATCACTGCGGCTATTTCTACGGCGACTACCGCAAGCCAGAACGCCAGCGCCAGTTCCGGCAATGCCTCGCAAATACTTTTGTTTGAGCGTTGCGAGCGGCTAACTAATGCGCAAGTAGACGCCTGGCTGAAGTCGTATGAGCAGAGCCAGGTAGCGGGAATCGCTGCACTGCAGGCGAGTGTCGATCAGGCCGCCTTTGATGCCGCGATAACGACCGTGCAGTCGTATATCGCCGCGGGTGACACTTATCAGGTGAATTACACCTACCGTTTGCATTTTTTGGCGTATGGCCCAGTGCTTTCCTTGTATCGTCGTTTGCGCGAGCGTCAGCCGGTGCCCTATGGCGCCCTGATATGCCTGCCGGATGGCACCGCGGTGTTGTCTTTCTCGCCGGAATTATTTATCCGTCATCAGGCCGGCCGTTTGTTGGCGCGGCCGATGAAAGGCACGGCCGCCGCGACTGGCGACGATGCTCTGGACCAGCGTCTGGCAGACGCCTTGGCCAGTGATAGTAAAAACCGCGCCGAAAATGTCATGATTGTTGATTTGCTGCGCAACGATCTGGGCCGTATAGCCGTGACGGGATCGGTCAGTGTGCCACGCTTGTTTGAGGTAAAAAGATTTTCCAGTGTCTTGCAAATGACCTCGACCGTTGAGGCTAGTCTGCAGCCACAATTAGGTCTGGCGGAGATCATGTCTGCGCTCTTTCCTTGCGGCTCGATTACCGGTGCGCCTAAGCGCCGTACTATGGAAATTATTCAGCAAGTCGAAAGCGAGCCGCGTGGTTTTTATACCGGAGCAATCGGCTGGTTTGATGCGCCTGTCGACGGGTACGCTGTCGGCGATTTTTGTTTGTCGGTGCCGATCCGCACCCTGACTTTACAAGCGCCAGACCAGAGCGGTCTGAGACCGGGTGTGATGGGGGTCGGGGCCGGCATTGTGTACGATAGTGTGGCCAGTGATGAGTTTGCAGAATGCCAGCTGAAGGCCCGGTTTTTGACTGGTCTGGCACCTCAGTTTGAATTATTTGAAACCATGTACGCCACCCGTGAAGATGGATGCCGCCATCTGCCTTTGCATTTACAACGTTTGCAGACCTCGGCAGAATTTTTTGGTTTTTCTTATGATCAGCATCGGATTGCGCTGGCCCTGCGTGAGTGTTGTGAAGGCTTGCCGCCACAAGTCGCGTTTCGCCTGCGTTTGGCCTTACGTCATGATGGCGATTTCAGCCTACACACTGCGGCACTGCAACCGCTGGCGGCGACAGTTAAGGTGCTGATTGCCGCCCTACCGCTGAAAGATGATAGCGCGACCGACGGACTTTTTTTGCGTCACAAAACTACCTTGCGTCAAGAGTATGACGCCGCCTGGCAACAGGCAGAGCAACAGGGCGCATTTGATATGTTGTTTTGCAACCGGCATGGTTATCTGACCGAAGGCGGGCGTAGTAACGTGTTTGTCCGTCATGCTGACGCATGGTCGACGCCACCACTGAGTGACGGCCTGTTGCCAGGGGTGATGCGCTCCGTGTTGCTGGCAGATGACGCGTGGCATGCCAGCGAAAAGCAATTAACATTAACTGATTTGTTTTCGGCCGATGAAGTGATACTTTGTAATTCATTACGCGGCGTATTAAAGCTAGATATCACCAGCCTTCACAGACATAGGTAAAAATTTATTCGGTATCTGCATTGCTTGTCTGTTCTTGCGAGACTAGCGCGTGGCACTGCAGCACTGCGGAGCTGTCGCGTGGTAATGGCAAGCGTGCAGGCGGCGACCAGGCGGTCGGGCAACGGGTAGCGCCAACAAAGGCCAATTGAACTTACGGTGTGCCAATTTACGGTGAGCTAATTTACGTTACCAACTTAGGTTGCTAACTTACGGTGTCTCCGTCAACGGATCATCACCCAGCGTTGTGGCTGGTGCTGATGTCAGGATTAATCCCATTGCAGTCAGCACTATGCCAGCGCCGATCAGGGTAGAGAGCCGTACCGCTTCATGCAAAAACAGATACGCCCACAGCATGCTGAACAGGGGAATTAAAAATGACACCGTCATGGCACGGGTCGGGCCGATTCTGACGATCAGGGGAATAAAGATCGCCTGTGCTAACGCTGACGATAATAAGGACATGGCCAGCAAGCTGCTGAGGGCTCCGGCTGAAGGCATAGTGGCCGGCAGAATGAACGGCAGCGCTGGCAATAGCATGGCTCCTCCCATGGCCAGCGAGCCGCTGGCCATGGCAAAAGGGTGAATACTATGGCTAAATAAAGTGAGGCTTCCGGAGTCGCGTTGTGTTCCTGCTTTTTTCACCAAGATGCTGGAAATGGCATACGATGCCGCTGCGATGAGACAAGCTCCTGCTGCCAGCAGTGTCTGGGCATTTAATAGTACAGCGCCGGCACCGACCAGTACCGTCACCCCGGCAATGCCGAGTAACAGACCGCTTAATTTGCGCACACTGAGCCTGTCCGAGAGCCAGAGCACAGAAAAAATGGCACCGAACAAGGGTGCGGTGGAATTTAACACGGCAGAATACGCCGACGGCAAATATTGCGCCGCATAAGAAAAACAGCAAAATGGCAAAGCCGCCGAGAAAAAACCGACGATAGAATAAAACCTCAGGTTTTGTCGCCACAGCATAGGAATCCTATGCCACCGGGTAAACAGTAATAAGGCAAAGGCCGCGATCAGGATACGCAGGGTTGCGGTCAGTATCACCCCGACTTCCGGTACCGAGATGCGCAAGAAAATAAACGAGCCACCCCAGATGGCAGCGAGAAAAACCAGTTTAGCAAGATCGGTGCGTGTCATGAAAGCGGATAGGGATGTAGCAATGAAGCTCAATAAGAGGGACGACGGCGATGCTGGCGTTCTGCTTTGCCAGCATTAACGGAGTGAGGAGTGAGGAGTGAGGAGTGAGAGGTTAGGCAGCCGGTTTGCGTCCGGCGCAGACTGGGCAGGCGAGATTGCGCGCGATGCCAATTTGCGTCCACTCCATGTGTTGCGCATCAAGTAATAACAAGCGCCCGGTTAGGCGCTGGCCAATTTCCATGATGATTTTTAGCGCCTCGGCCGCTTGCATACTGCCGATGATGCCCACCAGTGGCGCAAAGACACCCATGCTCGAACACTTCGCCTCTTCAAATGCCTGATCCGGCGGAAACAAACAGGCATAACATGGCGACTTGGCGTCGCGGCTATCAAAGACGCTGATTTGCCCGTCAAAAGAAATCGCGGCCCCGGACACCAGCGGCACGGCATATTTCACACAGGCCTGATTCACCGCGTGCCGGGTGGTAAAATTATCGCAACAATCGAGCACCACGGTGGCCGATTGCACCAGTTGTTCCAGACGCTGGCCTTGTAGCCTTTCCTTGAGCGCGACAATCTCGATCCCGGGGTTGATCTCTTGTAAAGTACGCTGGCCGGAGCTCACCTTGGCTTGGCCCACCCGCGCTGTAGTATGCAAAATCTGCCGCTGCAAATTAGTTAAATCGACCTCGTCGTCATCTGCCAGGCTGATTTTTCCTACCCCGGCACTGGCCAGATACAAAGCAGCGGGCGAAGCTAAACCGCCGGCGCCGATAATTAATGCGTGTGCCTGATTAATCTTTTGCTGCCCTTCGATGCCGATTTGATCGAGCAGAATATGGCGCGAATAACGCAGTAGTTGTTGATCATTCATCGTTGGTCTGAGTAGAAAAAAGCCGCATAATTGCGGCTTTTTTGATGCACACTGCCAGTAGGTTTAACGCCAGAGGAAGCAAGATAAGGCCAACCCTGCGCTAAACTTGTCCGACCCCAGCTTATTTTTTCTTCAGGTCAGATTTGCTGTCAGCATCGTGCGGTGCCTCTTTAATGACATTCTTACCGGTATCCTTATTGACATCGCTGCCGGCATCTTTGCTTAGCTCTTTCGCTGCGTCGGGTTGGGTGACCTTGACTGGTAAACCTTTCAGGTGATTCAGTGCCTGTGCCAGCTGAAAGTCATCCTTGCTGCCATATTCCAGCGGTTTGCTCTTTTTGGCCAGCGCGATCAGACGTTGCTCTTCTTCCAGTTCATCCACCTTGACTTTGGCTTTCTCCGCCTCTTTGTCATTGCTTAAATGTTTTTGTAAATCGGCTTCACGGGTACGCAAACCATTGAAACCGTCACCGTCGGCGGTCTCTTCCACGTTCAGATCCGGGACGATACCTTTAGCCTGAATTGAGCGGCCATTTGGTGTGTAGTAGCGAGCCGTTGTCAGTTTTACCGCAGTATCGGATGAAATCTGGCGGATGGTCTGCACCGAGCCCTTACCAAAACTCTGGGTCCCGATAATGGTGGCACGTTTGTAGTCTTGCAAGGCACCGGCTACAATTTCAGAAGCCGAGGCCGACCCGGTATTAATCAGCACCACCATAGGCACATGTTTAATCGCGTCCGGTAATTTGGCCAGCGGGTCACCGATCGCGCGGGTGCCATAAAATTCACGCTTGGCATAGAAGGTTGCCTTGGAATCGGCTAACTGACCATTGGTCGATACCACAGCCACATCTTTGGGTAAAAATGCAGCGGAAACGCCAATGGCACCAGGCAAAACCCCACCCGGATCGTTACGCAGGTCTAGCACCAGTCCTTTGATGGCAGGGTCTTGTGCATACAAAGCCTGTATTTTTTTCGCCATATCTTCGACGGTGGGCTCCTGAAACTGCGAAATACGCAGCCAGGCGTAGCCAGGTTCGACGATTTTTGCTTTAACGCTTTGCTGTTTAATCAGTTCGCGCACGATGGTCACGACAATCGGTTTGTCTTCATTCTTGCGTGCAATAGTCAGGGTAATCTTGCTATTGGGTTCACCGCGCATTTTTTTTACCGCTTCGTCCAGCGATAAACCTTTGATCGGCACCGAGTCTAAACGCGTGATCAGATCGCCCGGTTTGAGTCCGGCGCGGTAAGCCGGTGAATCTTCAATCGGGGAGATAATCTTGACGTAGCCGTCTTCCATGCCGACTTCAATACCGAGCCCGACAAATTTACCTTGCGTTCCTTCGCGCAACTCTTTAAATGATTTTTTGTCCAGATAGGCAGAGTGCGGATCGAGCGAGGCGACCATGCCGGAAATGGCTTCCGTCAGTAGTTTATTGTCTTCCACCGGTTCAACGTAATCTGATTTGATCAGGCCAAAGACATCGGCCAGTTGGCGCAATTCTTCCACAGGTAAGGGAGCACCGGCAGTTTTTTGCGCCAGCGCAGAAAACTGAACCGAAGCGGCAACGCCGGCCACTATGCCTAAGCTAATTAATCCGAAACTTTTGAATTTGCTACTCATGTTTCACCTAAATATGACGGACAGATTCCGCAATTTTTGTGCAGACTGTTATCTCTGCAATGCTTGCCAAAATTATGGCTATTTTCCTACCCACGTTAAGGGGTCAAACACCCGACCCTGATGCCTGAGTTCGAAGTATAAACCTGATTCTTCATTGCCGCCGCTATTGCCGGCGTTAGCGATGGTGTCGCCGGTTTTTACTGAATCGCCGGCATGCTTCAATACTGCCTGATTATTACTATACAGGCTCAGATACTGACCGCCATGATCAACGATGATCATATTGCCAAAACCTCTTAACCATTCAGCAAATACCACTTTTCCGGCCGCAATTGCCTTAATTTCCGTGCCTTCCGCCGCCTTGATAAAGATCCCTTTCCAGCTTGGGCCATCACCGCGTTTGCTGCCAAATCTGGCAATTAATTCGCCTTTCACCGGCAAGTGTAAGCTGCCTTTCAGCCGGCTAAAATTGCTGCCGTCGCTAACGTTGCTACCATCGCTAACGTTGCTGTTGCGGGCAGTCTGGCTGACAAGCGCTGCCGGTTCAGGTTTGGCGACCGTCTTGACCGGTGCTTCGTCGGCATCAATCGCGTTCGGGTTGGTGACTTTTCCAGGCCTGGCCGATTTTTTTGCTAACTTTTCTTTGGCTAATTTTTCTTGCCGCGCTTTTTCTACCGCGATTTTTTCCTGACGTTGTTTTTCTTCCTGCGCCAGTCTGGCTTGCTCGGCCCGGATTTTTTCCGCCTTGAGCTGTTCTTCGATAATCTGGTTTAAACGTGAGACCAGGCTACTGAGTCTTTGTTCATTTTTTTGCAGGTTGTCGGCTTCTTTTTTTTGCGCATGCAACTTGTCTGCCAGTTGTGTCAGCAGGCTGGCACGGCGCTTTTTCTCGTTTTCTAGGGAAATTTTATGATCGCGCTCTTCCTGGGCAATCTCGTCCAGATCAGATTTGGCGTCTTGCGCTTCAGTTGTATTTTTTTCTATGTCTTGCAGGCTGACGCGCAGGCTGGCTATCATCTTGGCCTGGGTTTGTGACACATAGCCCATGTATTGCAAGTCCCGGTTGATGCGATTCGGATTGTCGCCCGATAACAAAAGTTTCATGCGGTCGCTGTCTCCGCGCATGTACTGGTGGCGCAAAAAATCCGATAATTGATTTTTTTGTTTTTCGACTTTGGCACTTAAACGATTTTGCTCGGCCAGTAATTGCTTCAGTTTGTCTTCCGTTTGCAGTTGTTCCGCTTGCAGGTCATGCAGTGAGCGGTTGGCTTCCGAAATGGCTTGCTCAGAATCATCCAGAGCGTCGCTGGCCTTGTCTTTGGCCGTTTCGGTCTTGTTGATATCAGTTTTAAGTGATTTCAGTTTCTGTTGCAAATCAGCACGTTCGGTTTCCGCCTGTTTTTTCTGATTCGCCCGGTTGCTGCTGGCGGCCAGGGCATGCCCCGGTATTGCCGCCAGTAGCAGGCACGACAAGGCGCACACCAGCGTTGGTGTACTCATTGCCTGCATGACGCGCGCCAGACTGCTGATCGAGGTATTTATTTCGATTTCCCTTGGCTGGCCACCGCGTGTAAGGCCGCGGCAATCGCCTGCTGGTCGCCCAGATAATAATGCTTGATCGGCTTCAGATCGGCATCCAGTTCATAGACCAGTGGCTGGCCATTCGGAATGTTCAGGTTCACGATGTCGCTGTCGCTGATGCCATCTAACATTTTGATCAGGGCGCGTAAGCTATTGCCATGTGCCGAAATAATGATCCGTTTTCCCGCGCGGATGGCCGGGGCGATGGAATCATTCCAGGCCGGAATCACGCGTTCAACCGTATCTTTCAGGCATTCTGTCAGGGGAATTTGCGCGCGCTGTAAGCCAGCATAACGCGGGTCCTTATACGAGGTACGGATATCGTTTTCATCCAAGGCATTGGGCGGGGTGTCGTAACTGCGGCGCCAGACCAGGACTTGCTCGTCACCATACTGTGCGGCTGTCTCGGCTTTGTTGAGTCCTTGCAGCGCGCCATAATGACGTTCGTTCAGACGCCAGTCGTTGATAATGGGTAGCCACATCAGATCCATTTCATCGAGTGTGCCCCACAGCGTGCGAATGGCGCGCTTGAGTACTGAGGTATAGGCCAGATCAAAACTCAGGCCGGCATCCTTGAGAAGTTTTCCGGCCTGACGTGCTTCTGCCACACCTTTTTCCGTCAGATCCACATCCGTCCAGCCGGTAAACCGGTTGTCGAGGTTCCAGGTGGATTCGCCGTGGCGCATTAAAACGATTTTGTACATGATTTACCAGAGATTCTGTGAGATATTAAGTGGCTAGATAAGTAAAGCAATAGCGATGATGTGGGGCTGTAGAGTGATTTCTAAAGTGAGTCAGATGCAGCACCGCCATCTATTTTATAATGACCAGCTTCTTTATAACCATTCAAACTTCAGGAATACTGTGAAATTCATTATTGATAACATGTGGCTCATCGGCATCGCCTTGGTTTCTGGTGCGGCTTTGTTGCTTCCTGCCTTGCAGCGTCGTGGCGCAAAACTCTCTCAATTACAAGCAACCCAATACATGAATCAAGGCAAAACCCTGGTTCTGGATGTGCGTACTGCGGAAGAGTTTGCCAGCGGTCATTTGCAAAATGCCAAACATATTCCATTGGCAGAGTTAAGTAATCGTCTCAATGAAATCGAAAAATCCAAAAATAATACTTTGATCACGGTCTGTGAACGTGGCGTGCGCTCTGCCAGTGCCGCGAGCTTGCTGGCTAAAGCCGGTTTTGCCCAGGTATTTAGTCTCGACGGGGGCGTGGCAGCATGGAAAACCCAGGGTTTGCCGACAGTGAAGTAAACTGTTTATTCAGTTAGTAAGTTAATAGCTAAGTTTGTCGCTAAGTTTGGCGCTAAGTTAGTAGCCAAATTAGTAGCCAAATTAGTCAACAAATTAGTCAATAAATTAGTCGAAAAGTAAGCAGGAGAAAATTATGAGCGCACATGTTCTTATGTATAGCACCGCAGTTTGTCCATATTGCACCATGGCGGAACGATTGTTGAAGTCGAAAGGCGTCGAAGAGATTGAAAAAGTCCGGGTCGACCTGGACCCTGTTGTCCGCGAAGCCATGATGCAAAAAACCGGTCGCCGTACGGTGCCGCAGATTTATATCGGCGATACTCACGTCGGTGGTTTTGACGATTTGTCGGCGCTGGACCGGGCCGGTAAACTGGATGCCTTGTTAAATCCGGCCTGATGCCAAGCGTAACTTGTTAAAATAGGGTAGCGCGATCTTGAAATGGCAGTATCTAGCCTCATCTCGCTTACTCGCTGTTCAATATTAATTTTTTAGAATTTTTAGAAAGTCTCACATGTCTGACGAAAATCTGCAGCCCGTATTTCAAATTCAACGCGTTTATCTGAAAGATTTGTCGCTTGAACAGCCGAACTCCCCAGGTATATTTTTGGAGCAAGAAGCCCCGACTATCGAAGTGTCTCTTGATGTCGGTGCAGAGCAATTGGCTGAAGGTATTGTTGAGTCCACAGTAACCGTAACAGTGACAGCAAAGATCAAAGATAAAGTCGCATTCCTGGTTGAAGGCAAGCAAGCCGGTATTTTTGAAGCACGCAATATTCCGGCTGATCAACTGGATCCATTGCTGGGTATCGGTTGCCCGAACATTCTTTATCCTTACCTGCGCTCGAATATCGCTGATGCGATCACCCGCGCCGGGTTCCCGCCGATTCATCTGACGGAAATCAATTTTGAAGCTTTTTATCAACAGCGTTTGCAGAACGTGGCTGAACAACAAGCAAAATTAGAAGCCGAAGCCGGTGCTGTAGCAGCGCCTGCCACCACGCACTAAATCACGAATGACCTCATTAGCGTATTGCTGACGGGGTCTTTGTGTCAGACTCAGGATCAACATGATGCGTCGTCTTTCGCTTGTTATTGTCGCCAGTGCGGGCTTGCTGAGCGGTCTGGCGCATGCGCTGGAATTTAAATCTATCGGTGCTTCTCCGGTGATCTTGTATGACGCGCCTTCTGCCAAAGGGGGCAAGTTATATGTTGCTCCGCGCGGCATGCCGGTAGAGCTTATCCTCACGTACGGTAGCTGGAGCAAGGTGCGCGACATGGCCGGCGATTTAAGCTGGGTCGAATCCAAGGATCTGGTTGCCCGGCGCAATCTGGTCGTGCGGGTCGCCAACGCCAAAGTGCGTGCCAGTGCGGATGAATCTTCAGCGCTGGTATTTAGCGCAGACAAAAACGTGTTACTGGAAATGGCTGAGCCGGTATCCGGCGGCTGGGTCAAAGTGAAGCATCGTGACGGGCAACTCGGTTATCTGAAAGTGTCCGAAGTCTGGGGCATGTAAGCCAGCACTTTTTTAGCATTGACACCGGCAAAAAAAGACAGCGCAAGGACAGAAAAAGACATTGTTTTCTGTCCTTGCGCTGTCTTTTTTCTTGCACCCGTCTGTCGTTTTAAGAGAGTGCGGCATTCTCTGGTACCTCATGCGCTATGCGCATCGTCACTGCGGATAGGCACATCGTCACTTTCCGCTCTCGTCCACATTGGCAATTAGTCAGATCAGGTTTTTATATGAACATTACGATACTAGGTGCAGGTGCCTGGGGTACTGCATTGGCCGTTTCACTGGCCGCCAGAAACGATGTTGTCTTGTGGGGGCGCAAGCCAGAAGTGATGCAACGCATGCAATTGAGGCGCGTCAATCAAGATTACTTATCAGGTTTTACTTTTCCTGCCAGATTGCAGGCAACGGCCGATATGGATCTGGCGCTGCGCCATATCCAAGATGATGGTTTGCTGATTATTGCTACTTCTGTCGCTGGCCTGCGTCCGGTTTTGCAGCAATGCCTGCCTTATCATCTGAAGCACCTGGTCTGGCTTTGCAAAGGGTTTGAAGAGGGTAGCCAATTATTGCCGCACCAGGTAGTGCAGCAAGTGCTGGGCGAACAGGTGTTGTCCGGTGCTTTGTCTGGCCCATCTTTCGCGCAGGAAGTGGCCAGGGGGCTGCCGTGTGCGCTAACCATCGCTTCATCGTCGCCGGCATTGTGCCAGCTGGTGGTGACAGCTGCCCATAGCAACACCATCCGTGTGTATTCCAGCGATGATGTGGTGGGCGTGGAAGTCGGTGGTGCCGTTAAAAATATTTTAGCCATAGCGACCGGAATCGCCGATGGCTTGGGCCTGGGTTTGAATGCCCGTGCGGCCTTGATGACGCGCGGGTTGGCTGAAATGAGCCGTCTCGGGACCGCGCTGGGCGGCCGTAGTGAAACCCTGATGGGCTTGACTGGTGTCGGTGACTTAATTCTGACCTGTACCGGTGATTTATCGCGCAATCGCCAGGTGGGCCTGGGCTTGGCGCAGGGTAAGTCGCTCGCTACCATCGTGCAGGAATTGGGGCACGTTGCCGAAGGCGTACGCTGCGCGCAAGCGGTCAGGGCGCTGGCGGCTAGTTTGGGAATAGACATGCCGATCGCCGATGCAGTCGCGGGGGTGTTGTTTGACGGCGTTTCTGCGCAGCAGATGATAGAGCGTTTGTTAGCGCGTGAGGCGAAACAGGAATT
>JBBQNW010000078.1:0-11514 GCA_038330335.1 Burkholderiales bacterium
GGTGGCGTCGATCTGATCATGTTTTGTGCCGCCAACTACAAACCCGAGCGTACGTGGGAAATTCAGAGTGCTGATGTCGCGCGCACCTTAAAAATCAACCTCAATAGTGTCTACGAAGGACTATGCGCGGTGTTGCCCGACATGCTGCAGCAAGGTCGTGGTTCGATCGCGATCATTGCCAGTGTGGCGGGCTATGTTGGCCTGCCCAATGCCAGTGTGTACGGCCCGAGTAAAGCGGCGCTGATCAATTTGGCGGAGATACTCTATAGTGATTTACATGAAAAAAATATCAACGTCTATCTGGTCAATCCGGGCTTTGTAAAAACTGAACTGACCGAGAAAAATAGTTTTTTCATGCCCGCCCTGCAAACCCCGGAACAAGCTGCTACCGCCATTCTCAAGGGCATGCAAAAGGGACAGTTTGAAATTCATTTTCCAAGGCGTTTTACCAACATTCTTAAACTACTGCAAATGATGCCTTACCGCTGGCGCTTTGCCTTATTTGAACGTTTTTTATAAGTGAGAACAGGGTATGTCAGTTCTGGAAAAAATCATTGAATGGTACGCCACACTCAGTCTCGACACACTGCCCGACATAGTCGATATCTACGCTGCGAGGGCGCGTTTCAAAGATCCGTTTAACGCGGTCGAAGGGGTAGCAGAAATTGAAAAAATCTTTCTTCACATGTTTGCCACCACAGACAAACCACACTTTATATTTATCGATCACTTTCAACAGGAAAACCAGGCGTTTCTCAGCTGGCACTTCGTGTTTGGTCTGAATGGCAAAAGTTATACCGTAAAAGGTGCCACGCATTTACGCTTTGACCCATACGGCAAAGTTGTCGAACACCGTGATTACTGGGACCCGGCGGAAGAGCTATGGCAAAAACTCCCTTTCATCGGTGTTATCGTGGGCTGGTTGCGCGCTAAATTCAAGGCAAGCTAAGGAATCGACGTTCATACCCCTTCAGATTCCTTCCTATTCCGGGCGACCAGCGCAGGCATGCTCAATGCACAGTATCCGCTGCCGTCAGCAAATACGGCTGCATCACTTCGGCCACCCAATTCATCCAACTACGACTACGTTTTGGCAAGTGGCGCCGGTTGGCATCCAACAGCGACCCGGCATCGCCTGACGTGATGGATGCGAACAAGCATCGCTTAAGCTGAGAGCACAAACGTCTCGGTTGAGCGGATAGTCAGTCAATTTTTGCTACTGCCAGCCAGTAAAATAGTGATGTCAAGCCGTCGCAGCCGCCAACTCAGGTGCCAATTCAGGTTCCAGTTTGCCGCTGTCGGGCGGCACAGCCGCAGCGGCCATAGCTTGCTGGCCGTAAGCGCTGGCTAATGTCGCATGCGTGGTTGCCGGCGTCTTCACCAGATCGAGTAGACGCAAAGTCAGGCTGCCAGCTTCACTCTTGCCAGTGGCGCTGCTGTTGGCACTGCTCTGGCCTGTAGATGGAGATTGAAACAGCAAATTGAGCTTATTATTATCCAGCAGACGAAATAACTCTGCGACCGTTCCCGGGAAATACGCATTGAGCTCGTTAACGGCGGGGCGCGGTACTTTTTGTGGCCCGCTAGCCGATGCGGCATCAGGCTTATTACGCAACATATTTGCCGTTTCGCCATCCGTACTGTTCGTGTTTTGAGTGCTACTAGTCGCCATTTCCAGCGTCGCTTGATAATGGACTTCCACCTCAAACGTATAGCGGTGACCGTCTGCTGTCGTGATCTGACCTTTGCCGACAAAATCGGAAGATTCCTGAAAATTCAAGGCCGCCGAATCGCGGCTTCCATTGACGCCGGAGCGATGTTCCAGCGCGGCAGAAAGGCCTGCCGTTGCCGAGACACTGGCAGAATCAAACGACACCGTCATCCCTGCCGCTGCATCACCGAACAGTTCTCTGGCAAAGCTGCTGATCAGATTTTGTGCCATATCGATAGAGGCATTCCCGATCTGATCCGAGCGTTTTGCCAGATCCAGACCAAGCGCAGACAGACTGACAACATCCTCATTGCCGGAATTCACTTCGGGCGCGTGGCTAGCAAGCGCCGGGTTCGAGCCTGCATCAACTGCCCTTAGCACGTCGGCCATTTTTTGCGGTAAAAACCGCTGAGTTCCTAGCGAAGAAAGCGTATTCATGGGGTGCAGACAGGTGAGGTCAATAGTTTGGTATCGGCCGCAAAGCGCTAATCTTGAATCTGCTATGCCGCAGCGACACCCCAACTAACGCGGCTTCACCGGTCTTGCCAGCGGCATTTTCTTTTCCGCAACCGGCATTATTACTGTTGCTCCCCGCACTTCGAACTTAAGTTGATCTAAGGTATTGCCTTGCTTATCACGTAGCTGCAACAGATGCTTACCGGGCCACGGCATCCAGTCAATGCTGCCACCGGCATGCACTGTCTGACCTTGGCCACCAGTGACGAGCGGTTTACCGTCGAGTAACCATACCGCATGCGTAACACCTTGCGCCGCAAAACGAATACGCTGGCGCTCTGGCGGGATATCAGGATCAATCGCAACTAGCATGCCGGCAGTCGGATAACGGATCGTCGGGCGTATCTGGTCCGGTCTGGCCAGATGAATCTGGCTTTGTTCGGTGCCTGTTAAGAAAACCTCAGTGCGTGCGGCTTCCAGTTGATTATCGTAGTCGATGTTTTGCCGCACGACGCCGGGCGGCAGCACGCCGCCGTCATAGCTGGGGCGTGGTAACACAGAGTTAGCAACGGACTGTCGCTGAACTTGAGCTTGAACTTGAACTTGAAATTGCGATTGCGATTGCGATTGCAATTGCAATTGAAGTTGAGGCTGAGGCTGAGCCTGAGGCTGGCGCCGGTGTAAATACTGCATCACATCTTGCCAGATAGGGGCGGCACCGGTGACGCCCGAGACATCCCACATCGGTGCACCAGAGGCATTACCGACCCAGACGCCAACCGTATAGCGCTCTGAATAGCCGATACACCAGTTGTCACGCATATCTTTAGAGGTGCCGGTTTTTACGGCCGACCAGACGCGCGTGGATAACGCATTATCCAGCCCGAAGGTGACGGCACGGGCGGCACGGTCAGACAAAATATCGCTGACAATAAATACTGCGGCAGTATCCATGACACGAGCCTGTGTGGCCTGAAGTGGCTTGATTGCATCAGTCATGCTGGTGCGCACGGGGGTATATCGCCCTTGATTGGCCAGACTACGATAAGCGTTGGTCAAGGCCAGCAGGCTGACATCGGCACTGCCTAAGGCCAGGCTATAGCCGTAATAGTCCCCGGTTTCGCGTAACTGAAAGCCCAGTTGTTGCAAGCGCTGAAAAAAGCGCTCCGGCGTCACCGTCACCAGTGTGCGTACCGCCGGAATATTGAGCGAAGAACCAAGTGCCGTGCGCACGCTGACTAAGCCCTTAAAATGCTTATCGTAGTTTTGCGGTATATACAAGCCCGATGCCGTCGGTAAATTCACCGCCGAATCATCCATGATCGAGGCCGCTGTCAGCCATTTTTTCTCGATGGCCAATTCGTATAAAAACGGCTTTAAGGTAGAGCCGGCCTGACGCAAAGCCAGCACCCCATCCACCTGCGCGGCACCGGACAGCGCGCCGCTGGAACCCACCCAGGTCAACACGTCGCCGCTCTGGTTATCCAGCACCAACACCGCGCCGTCTTCCACGTTCCGCTCAACCAATGCAGACAAGTGCCGCACCAAGGCATCACGCGCAAACTGCTGGGCACCGGCATCCAGCGTGGAGCGCAAACTAGCCGCACGAGTAGTGCTGGCAATAGGGCTAATGGCGCGGGGTGATTTCGCTAGCAAAAACTGGGCAAAATGCGGCGCCAGTTGCGGACCTTGCAGCGTTCTGGCGACATCGGATTTCGCGGTCAGACGGGCAAAGTACAGTGTCGTTTGCCCCGCCAGGTTATGACAAAATGAGGCCTGCATCTGCTCTTTGAGCATGCCACAGGCTCGCTCGGCAACTTTCGCCACGCTCGCGTTCGGGGCACGGATCAAGGCCACCGCAATGGCTGCTTCTATGTTATCCAAGCCACTCGGATGCTTGTCAAACATCACACGGGATAAGGCATGCACCCCGACTAATTCGCCTTTGAATGCCACCAGATTCAGATAAGCTTCCAGAATCTGATCCTTACGCCAGCTTTGCTCCAGGCCTTGCGCCAGCCATGCTTGCGAAATTTTCTGGCCCATGCTGCGCGGCCTTGATTGGCGTCTGAGGTCTTGTTCCAGTAAGCCCGCCAACTGCATGGTGATGGTAGAGGCACCACGGGTTTTTTTATTCCACAAGTTGCCCCAGGCGGCACCGGCAACCGCATTCCAGTCGACGCCGCCATGGCTGTAAAAACGTTTATCCTCAGAGGTAATCAAGGCCAGGCGCAACGCCGGCGACACGTCTTCCAGCTTAATCCAGGCCAGCTTGCGCTCTTTCGGGTTGCTCCGTAACTGATGGATTGCAACACCATGACGGTCCAGCAACACGGTGTCGGACGAGACAAAATTTTGCTGGACTTCAGCAAATGTGGCGATCGCCTGTGCGCTGTTGTGCCACATCCCCAGCCCTGACAGGCAGCACACCACGAGCCAGGAAACATGTGTAAAAACAGGCTTACCCATACCGTTTATTTCACAATCATGGCGGCATTCGGCGCTTCACCAAACATTTCCGGCGCATACATGGCTTCCACTCTCGTCTGGGGCAGCTTAAAGTCGCCGGCATTATTTAAGCGCACAGTATAAGAGACTGAAAATTTACCCTTAGGGACGAACTCATAGTAAGCACGATAGCTTTCAAAGCTACGCTCTTCATAGGCCATCCATGCGCTACCACTATTGCGCTGGTATTTACTGGCAGCAGCACCGGCATCGGCCGCAATCACCGCATCGCGGCCAAGACCCGAGCCGAGCAAACTGGCACCGGCCGGAATCGGATCTGTCAACACCACCCAGGTCATGTCGGTCTGGGCATCGATGTCGATGTTGACCTGAATGATATCGCCACGGCTATTTTTGCCCTTCTCTTTCTGTTCCAGAGCAAGCATAGTCTTGGTGATCCGGTAACCGCTGCTGACCGGCGCTTTAAGTGGCACCGCCGCCAGGCTTTGTACACTCACCCACGGTTTGCCATTGCCTTCATGACTGAGCCTGAGATGATCAACCGCAGCACTGCCTTTATCCGGCCATGCCAGCATCAACTTGCCACCACCAGTTGGCCCCCACGCATAGCTCTGTACGGGGGCATTGCCAGCCCCTTGCTGTAGATTTGCCTTACTCACACCCGTGACTTTTTCGGTTTCAAATTGACGAGAGAATTTCTCCAGCGCCAGACTACCCCAGACGTTGGCAGTGGTTGACATCCAGTGACCACGGACCTGCCTTTGGATAGACCCCGTCATTAACTTCGGCATATCGTCAACCCAGAGCGGGTTGTTCAGCATGAGCAAGATCAGGCGATTGGCACTGTTGTCGCTATTGCCCATCAGCCACCACCAGTAATCCTCCTGCTCATTCGAGAAACCCATTCTGGTGCCCTGATAATTGAGGCGCGAACGCACAAGCTGTTCAGCCTCTTTCAGGTAGTTATCGCGCTTACTGATGCCTGCCGTTTTTTGCAAAACAAACATCCAGTCGATGACGGCAGACGTCGGCCACTGATTGGGGTTGATCTGTATTGAACCGAGCATGCGCTCCTGCACCTGGCCGTAACGCGCCAGAGCTTCCAGTGCTGCTAGCTTACGTACATCCAGATCTTTTTTAGGCGACCAGAAATCGCGTGTGATCTTGCCCTCAACAAAGGCCGTCAAGCCTTGCAGCATCTTGTTGCGACTGGCCTCGGGCAGCGCAAAATTTGCCTCATGGGTGGCCGAGATCAAATATGCCGTCAGGGTGTCGCTGCCCCGGTTCGCACTGCTGTCACCGGGCGGATAATAATAAGCCAGACCATCGGCATCCAGATAGGTGGGCAAATCGTTGACCACTTTTTGCCACATCACGGCGTCACGCAAACCGATTGCCTTCGAGGTCTTTTGTTCCAGGCACGAGTAAGGGTAATCGGTGAAATAACGCCGTAGACCTTCGTGCGAACCGGCAAGACTTGGCATCAGTGAAATTGCCAGACCACCGCGGCCGGGCAAACTGTCTGCCGCTTGCGTGACAGGCACACTAAGCGCTTTATCCAATTGCATCAAACTTGCCTGTTGCACTGTCACTGGCACAGCAGGCACCACACGCTGGGTAAATTTCAATGCATCTTTGGCGCCGCCCGCGCCAGCGCTCTGTTCCTGGGCGTTGAGTTCCCACACCAGTTGCTGGGTGTCGCTCGCGCCCACACTAGCACCTGCGGCGGCCGGCACCGTGACGTTCCAGCTGACTTCGCGTGATTCCGCAGCCGGAATGGCAATACTTTGCTTAGCCAACGCTGTCTCCAGGCCAGTGGCCTGTGCCACGACCTCCACTTGCATCGCATGGCTGGTGGTATTGCGCACGGTTAGCATGGCGACAAAGCGATCACCCTCGCGGACCAATGGTGGCAGGCCAGAAATAATTTGCACGTCCTGGGTAGAGCGGATGCTGACGCTACCGCTACCAAACAAGGCCTCGCCGCTCTGCGCAATGGCCACAATCTTAAAGCTGCTCAGCGCATCGTTGAGTGGCACGTCAATTTGCGCGCGACCATTGGCATCGAGAATAATCACCGGCTTCCACAACAACAAAGTATCGAGTAATTCACGTGTGGGTGCTGTCCCGCCGCCGCCGCCCGCCGCCACTGCCTTGCGACCGTAATGCCGCTTGCCTATCACCTGCATTTGCGCGGTCGCGGTTTCCACACCATAACTGCGTCTTTGCAGCATGGCACGTAACAGATCCCAGCTGCCGTTCGGCTGTAACTCTAGTAACGCCTCATCAACGGCAGCCAGGGCGATCTCGGCACCCGCTGCCGGTTTGCCATTGGGCAGCATGACCTGCACCGTGGCTTTCGCACTGGCGCGGATAGGGTAGCTATTTTTATCGGTCGTGACTGTCACTGCCAGCTTATGCGCTGCACTGCCAACGGTAATTTCAGCAATGCCGTATTTATAGGCAGGCTTGGCCAGATCGATGGTGGCACCCGGCGCCTGGTATTCGCGGAACTCGCTCCACCAGTTCAGCGGCTCTTTCCAGCCCCAGCTAAAGAACGAGTACCACGGCACTTCGCGCATACGGCCACGCACGGCCAGCACAGAGATAAATACGTTAGGCCCATACTCAGCTTTGATAGGGACATTAATACTCGGATCTTTACCGTTTAATTGCAGCACCATGGTATCGATCACCCCTTCGCGCTCAATCGCGACCAGCGCGGTGGCGTAACGGAACGGCATACGCACCTGAAAACTGGCGGTCTCGCCGGCTTCATAGTGTTTTCTTTCCGGCAGAATATCCATGCGGTCCTGGTTTTCGCCATCAAACCAGATCTCGCCACGCCCGGTCATCCAGGCGGAAGTTTTAGCCTGAGTGCTGTTGCCATTTTCGTCTTTGGCTTTGGCTACAATCTCGATATTGCCTGATTCGCTTAATGTAATCTCACAGATTAGCAAACCCCTTTGGTCTGACTTACCCGAACATAGCCGGCCCAGGTCTTTACTGGTCTCGTCGTTTTCATAGGCGTAAAAACCGCCCACCATGCGTTTGCGATGAGAATTGTTTTGCTTGGCGATTGCGTTTATTTCGAGGGCAACACCGGCCTTGGGTTTGCCATTGGTATCGAGCGCAATCGCACTTAAACTGATTTTTTTCTTTACCGAGACCCACTGCCCTGCTTTTACCCCGACCACTACGGCCGAGGGCCATATCGGTGTGACTGCGGTAATGGTTTGTATCTCGCCGTTCGGGTCGGCGTAGCTCATTTCCGACACCAGCTCCTGGGCGCGGGTAATGGCTGGTAAATTTTTTATCGTGGTCTTGCCGGCACCGTTTTT
The DNA here is from genome assembly GCA_038330335.1 of Burkholderiales bacterium. Taxonomy (GTDB): domain Bacteria; phylum Pseudomonadota; class Gammaproteobacteria; order Burkholderiales; family Burkholderiaceae_D; genus Undibacterium. The sequence goes on from JBBQNW010000078.1 coordinate 7,978, forward strand.
ATCCAGCGTGAGCGGTAGTTTATTGGCCACAATTTTTTGCTCTTCCGCCGCGCCTCCAGCATCACCGCTGGCAAATGAAAATTCCTCATAGGTGGAATAAGACAAGGCTTTATTGCGTAATAAGCTGGTGATTTGCACCGGCAAACCAGCTGCGCCACCGCCATTGAGATAGTTCAGTTGCAGATCCAGCGCCAGCTCTTTCGGGGAAACCTGTACCAGTTTCGGCGGTGTGATATGGCCTTGCAGCAAAGGCAAACGGAACTCTTCAACGCGGAAACTACCGGTCTGATAACGCCCCTCAGCATAGCGGTTATTACCGTCACCTTCATCGTCATTCTGGCCATCGGCTGTGGTTAATTCACTCTTGCTACTAATTGGGCCGCGATCAAGGATGATGTCGTAACTACCTAATTTGGCCTGTTTAGGTAAGGCAAAAGTGGTAAGAGCACTACTTCTGTCGCGCCATACCAGCGGAAATTGAAATTCCTGGTTGCTACCCTGATGAATAATTCTGGCCCGGTCTGGTAGCAAGTCTGCGCTTTGCAAGCCAAAACCACGCAGCTTTTCAAGGCGAATCAAGTGTTTCATCGAGACAGTTTCACCGGCTCGGAACAAGCTGCGATCGAGAATCGTGTGCGCCCTGACGCTAGAGACCTTACTGGTCTCAGTAGGGAGATTAAAACGATATGACTCTATCCCGTTATTCCATGAACTGAGCGCAAAGGCCATGTCGGCACGGCCTTTTTCATCAGTCTTGCGTGCACTGACAAAGAACCCATTAAGCTTAGCCGGCCTGTTTTTCTCTGCACTCTGCTCAGCGCCGCCATCCTCACTGCCATAGGTATTGCAGGCGTCGCCCAAAGACTGGGGCAATAGTGCCAGCCCTTGGACATTAGTAACGCCACGCCAGACTTCTTTGCCGGTGCAATCTGAAATACGAATCTCGGCCGCGGCCACCGGTTTGGCCTGGTCCAAGGTTGTGACCCAGACCGCCCCGTTCTCGCGTCCCAGTTTACTATGCACCGCCATATTGGTGACCAGCGCGCTGGTACGGACAAACATCGGCGCCACTTTTCCGAGCAAGGCCGCGCCGAGCTTTTGCGACTCCAGCTCAAGCACATAAAACCCCGGGTCTTTCAGAGGGATGCCGATCACTTCAAATGGTCGTATTAGCGGATCGGCACCCGCGGATAACGCCGGCAGATCAAGCTTGCGCACGCCAGCTTCTTTAGCCAGCAAACCGATACTGCGGGTCTCTACCATCTGCCCTCCACGCTTGATACGGCTCTCGTGGTAACGATTCAATGTAGAAATCCAATGCATGATGGCGGCATCATCACTGAGCTTTAGACTGCTGAGCTTACCAGGAGAATTTTTCCCGTCGACGCTGCGCACCATCAGGTTTTTTTCAACATTTCTGAGCGTCACAGGCAAAGTGGCATCGGCATTTAATTCGACGATGCCGAAAGGCGCCGCCGGAAACTTGGCCAGCGGTGGAAAATCTGCAGTCGAAAACTTTAAGGGGAACTGCGCCGCATTCGATAAACTGCGACCGCTTTCGTCGGCAAATGTTGACGGCAAAATCACGGAGTATTCGGTTTTTTCGGCAAACGGCGGTGTAAACCGGATCGAATAGACGGTGTCTTCTTTGTCATCCCGGGCAAAGTCGGGCTTGACACTACCGCCACTGCCGCCACTACCTTTAATCACGATGGCTTCGGCAAGTTTACGGCTAACCGGTGAACTAAACGACAAAGATACTGGTGAAATCGGGGTACAAGCGGCATTCGCGTTTTCGCGCTGGCAACTCAGGCTGGCCGTAAATGCTTTGCGAGTTTTAAAGGTAAACGACTGAGCTAAGGTTGTCGCCAGGCCGGACATCGTCTTGATGCCTTTATCCCAGACCAGTTTAACCGCCGCATCATTCGGAAAACGCTGCTGACACTGTACCGTGCTGACGCGTTCCGGCTCGTCGTGCTGCGCAAAATGTTTTAACAAGAGTGCTCGCGCGTCTTTCTCAACAAATTTCACCGGCACCCGCTCGTGAATGCCCTCTACTTCGCAATATACATGCTGGCGAATACTGTCCTGGCTAGCGGCACCGTTTTGCGTCAGGATAAAAACTTGTTCCTCTTCAATATCGCTACCGTTATACGGTTGCACACGTAGTACGGCCGGGCCGCCAGTATTGAACTGGAAAACAGATTTGCCACTGAATACATTACCTGCCAGCGTTTTCAGTCCTGGTTTCAGACTAAAAGAGCATTGCGTGCCTGGCGGCAGATCACGGTTAAAGTCAAAGATCCAATTTTTATCGTCGGCCCAGCGCGCAGTGCCAGCTTCGCTGCATTTCAGATCAAACGGCGGCGCGGCTTTGGGGTCACCAAAGGCCGCCGCCGCTTCAGAAAAAGTAGCACGCACTTGCCGGACCTGGCCGATCTCGCCTTGCGGAGAAAAGCGCGTCACCGTCGCTGCCTGGGCAAACGGAGTTGCAGCCATTGTGCTGACAGCAAGCACCACCCCAAACACTGAGCGAGATAGTCTGAAACGGCATACCGACGATAATATACTCATGATTATTTCCATTCCCCGCGCAATAACTTCACTTTTTCCTGCAACACAAGAGGAGTCACCGCCGCCGGCAACATGGCTTCACCCACCACCAGTTCCAACTTAGAAAAAGGGCCGCGCCGGAAAGAGCGTTCAAAAGAGTTGCCTTTCTCGCGCGTCATAAAACTCCCCCATAAGCCTCTTAATGCCATCGGAAACACCGGCACCGGGCTACGTTCCAGTATCTTCATGATGCCGCCCCTAAACTCATTCATATCACCATTGGCGGTCAGTTTCCCTTCAGGGAAGATACACACAAGCTCACCTTCGTGCAGGGCTTGCGCGATATCGATATAGGCTTTTTCCATCAGCCAAGGGTCTTCCTTGGCCGGCGCAATCGGGATCGCCTTGGCGGTTCGGAACACCCAGGATAAAAACGGAATCTTAAAGATACGGTGATCCATCACGAAACGGATAGGTCGCGGGCTATACGCCATGATGACGATGGCGTCCATATAACTGACGTGGTTACACACCAGAACGGCGGCGCCTTGCTCTGGCAAACGCTCGATGTTGACCCCTTGCACCCGGTGTACCGTATGAATCAGCAACCAGGCGATAAACCGCATCAGGAATTCGGGCACCAGACTAAAGATATAACTTGCCACGATCGCATTCAAAATCGCGGTAGCCATAAATAGCTGTGGAATACTAAAGCCGGCATTCAGCATTAGCATCGCCGCCAGAGCTGCTACCACCATAAAAATGGCATTGAGGATATTCATGCCGGCAATGGTGCGCGACAGATGTTTAGGGTCGCAGCGCGTTTGTATCAACGCGAATAAGGGAACGATATACAGACCGCCAAAAACGCCGATCATGCTGATGTCAAACAAGATGCGCCAGCTACCGGTCTGGCGCATAAATTCCAGCATATCAACAGCGGCGGTATTGGTGTAAGTCAGACTGGCCAGATACAGGTCAACC
>JBBQNW010000079.1:0-11262 GCA_038330335.1 Burkholderiales bacterium
TTCCTGATAATTGCCGTCAAAGAAGCTCACTTGCGAATTGCCTTCAAACGCCAGAATATGCGTGGCGATCCGGTCCAGGAACCAGCGGTCATGCGAGATGACCATGACGCTACCGGCGAACTCCAGCAAGGCGTCTTCCAGTGCGCGCAGGGTTTCGATATCGAGATCGTTGGACGGTTCATCTAACAGCAGGACGTTACCGCCTTGCAGCAAGGTTTTTGCCAGATGCAGGCGACCGCGTTCACCGCCCGACAGGTTGCCGACGATTTTTTGCTGGTCGCCGCCTTTGAAGTTGAAGCGACCAAGATATGCGCGTGACGGCATTTCAAAACGCCCCACCGTCAAAATGTCGGCACCGTTAGCGACGTCGTCAAACACGGTTTTGGTATTGGTGAGGTCTTCACGCGACTGATCGACCAGAGAGATCTTAGCCGTCTGCCCAAGCACCACTTCGCCGCTGTCAGGTTGCTCCATGCCCTTGATCATTTTGAACAGGGTCGATTTACCGGCGCCGTTAGGGCCGATGATACCGACGATGGCGCCGGGCGGAATCTTGAAGCTGAGGTTGTCGATTAACAGGCGGTCGCCAAAGGCTTTACTGACGTTTTTGAACTCAATGACTTCATTACCCAGACGTTCTGCCACAGGGATGAAAATTTCCTGAGTTTCATTACGCTTCTGGTATTCGTGCTCGCTCATTTCATTGAAGCGTGCCAGGCGCGCCTTGCTCTTGGCCTGACGTGCTTTCGGGTTCTGGCGTGACCATTCGAGTTCTTTTTGCAGCGCTTTCTGACGTGCCGATTCCGTCGATTCTTCTAATTTCAGACGGGCTTGCTTTTGATCCAGCCATGAACTGTAATTGCCTTTCCATGGAATACCATGGCCGCGATCGAGTTCCAGTATCCATTCGGCCGCATTGTCGAGGAAGTAACGGTCATGCGTAATAGCCACGACGGTGCCGGGGAAACGTAATAAAAATTGTTCCAGCCAGTCGACCGATTCCGCATCCAGATGGTTGGTCGGTTCATCGAGCAGCAGCATGTCGGGTTTCGACAACAGTAATTGGCAAAGCGCGACCCGGCGTTTTTCACCGCCAGACAAGACGCCGATTTTGGCGTCCCATGGTGGCAGGCGCAAAGCGTCGGCGGCCATCTCTAATTGCAGTTCGACATTGTCGCCGGCCGAGGTGGAGATGATGGCTTCCAGTCTTGCTTGCTCATTGGCCAAGGCGTCGAAGTCGGCGTCTTCTTCGGCATAGGCGGCATACACTTGTTCTAATTTGGCTTTGGCTTCAAACACTTCACCGAGTGCCGATTCCACCGCCTGACGCACGGTTTGTTCCGGGTCAAGCTGTGGTTCCTGGGGCAGGTAGCCGATGTTTAAATTCGGCATCGGTACCGCTTCGCCCTGAATGTCCTTGTCAATGCCCGCCATGATTTTGAGCAGGGAGGATTTACCCGAACCGTTCAGACCAAGCACGCCGATTTTGGCGCCGGGGAAGAAGGAAAGTGAGATGTCTTTCAGAATCTGACGCTTAGGTGGCACGATTTTGCCGACCCGATTCATGGTGTAAACGTAATGAGCCATTTTTGATCGAATTTGTAGAGTAACGAGGATGCCCGCAAGGATACCTCAAGCGGGCCTGGATATGGCAGCTACGGACAAAATTTGTGCTATGCACCAAAGTTGATGTGGATCAATCTGGCGGTTGCGCGCGAGCATTACACTAGGTTCAGTACTCGTTAAACAAGGAAACTTATCATGAAAAAAATTGCATTAGCTCTTAGTCTGGCCGCCATGTGTGTAGCCGCAAACCAGGCAGCGGCCCAACAAAGCCCATGGCAGGTACGTGCGCGTGCTGTCAACATCAGCCCGGACAATAAATCAGATCCAGTTGGTGGTGTGGGCGCCGCAGATCGTCTGACGGTCAGCGACAAGACTATCCCTGAAGTCGATATCACTTACTACGTCACACCGAACTGGTCAGCAGAATTGATTCTGACTTACCCGCAAAAACACGATGTGATGCTCGACGGTGTGAAGATCGGTACTTTCAAGCATTTGCCGCCAACATTGACAGCCCAATACCATTTCTTGCCAGATGCGCAATTTAGTCCTTACCTGGGCGCCGGTGTTAACTACACCCGTATTTCTCAGGTCGAGTTGTTAAACGGTGCGGCCAATCTTGAAAAAGACAGTTTTGGTTTCGCCCTGCAGGCAGGTTTTGATGTAAAACTGGATAAAAACTGGTCTCTGAACTTTGATGTGAAAAAAGTGCAGATTCGTAGCGATGTCACTATCGGCGGTGTCAAAGCCAGTGCCGTTCAAGTGGATCCATGGCTAGTCGGTGTAGGCGTAGGTTATCGCTTCTAAGTTTGCCTGATCACTTCAAGTAACGTAAAAAAACCGGCGCTGCCGGTTTTTTTACGTGCTGCTTGTGCATAGACGGGCGACTGCCACAACATCGGGCACACTCTCAGAGTGCATATAGCTAAGATGATGGTTTGCATCAATCGGTTTTAAAAAAAGAATAAAAAATTGCCGACGGTCTTGCCGGCGCCGTGTTGGCGCAGCATCTGCGCTGTTCACGCTATTTTTTCAAGGTGCTACAGATTTCGAAACACTTATGTAAAGACTATTTTTCAAGGCCATCTTTCAAGACCATTTGCCGCTTCATCGGTGCCAGTCTGGCGATTAACTTCCATTGGGCAGACGCAGGGATCTGGTTTTTTTCCATGGCGATTTGCAAATCTTCCGCCAGGGCATTGAACTGAGTGCTGGTGATGCCCATTTTTTCATGCACCAGACCCATTGCGTCGCCGCTATAGGTACACGGGCCATCACTGATCTGGCAGATTTGCTGTTTGAGCAAGCGTGCCAGACGTTTCATATTCGTCTCTTTAAAGCTCGCGCTGATGCGTGCGTCATTGACGCTCAGTAGTAGCAAATCGTCGACCACATGACTGATGCCGCTGTCGCTGCCTAGGGCTTGATATAGGGATATGGATGCCGGTAACGGCAGGGGCGATGTTTGCGCCCGTACTACAGGAGCGAACGCCGCGCTTCCCAGGGCAAGTGCCACACTGGTAGTCAACAACAGATGTTTGGTAAGATGGACAAGCGCTTGCATGCAGATACTTTCGTGTGGTGCCGGATGGTGCCAGATGCTGCCTGTTAGGTTGGCGTTACGGCATGATGTGGCGCACTTATATGATGGATGGATGAATGGATGAATTAATGATGAATTACCGATTAATTCCCGATTTGCATCGACAGATACCAGCCGCGCTGAGTCTTCGGATTGAAAACGGTGATGTCTCCGAGTGTCGCGTAGGCGGCCGTGAGTGACACATTTTTTGTTGGGAACCAGGCCACGAAGGCGTCGTAATAATCTTTTTCATGGTCGACGCCCAGATTATTGGGTTTCATGCGGTATTCCAGCCCGGCAACCAGTTTGCGGTTGATCAGATACGCTGCAGAGGTTTCCAGCATTGCCTGGTAACGGCTGTTTTGCGCACCGCCAAAACCGAGTAAGCCCATCTGATTCGCCTTGGTCATGCGTAGCGTTGCGTTCAGCAGCAGGCTGTGTTCCAGATATAACTTGGTGGCAGACACGTAATAATCTACGCCCTGATCATTCTTTGCCCCCAATTGCTTAACATTGCTGACGCCTAAAGCCGTCAGACCGGCCACCCCCAGATTTCGTTTGAGCATGACACCGGCAGCAATTTGCGGCATCAGGCGGTCTTGCTCAAACACGGCGTCGCCGCTCAGTTTGAGCTTGATACCGACAATATCTTGCTCAATATGGAGTCGGTTCAATGGTGCCAGACTGCCGGAAAATTCTTGTCTGGCCAGAGAGAATTCCAGTTTGTCGGCAAAACCTAGGGCAAGGCCATAGGTTTTTAAACGGTAATCCTGGCTGCGCACTTCAGTCAGATGGGCATTGACGCCATAGCTGTCTTCACTACCGTAGCCGGTGATCAGCGCCCAGGGTGTTAAACCGCCGCCGCCGGCGCCTTCCAGTTGGCTCACTCCACCGGTGGCGGTCAGTTTGCCGCTGTCGGGCAGCGCGATACCTTGTGCCTGTGCTGCCAGGCAGGGGCACAGGCAAAGCGCGACAGTCAAGCAGGAAAGGGTCTGTTTAGATAACATCGGTGGCGCCAACTTGGGATTTGCTCGTCAAAAATTTCAAGGAAAAAGTTTGTTACTCTGCCTGAAGAATAAAAGTCTCGCACAGGCTGGGTTAATAATTTCAGCCGGGCAGGGTTAATAATTTCAGCCGGGCTGCGACCAGCCGGGCTGCGACCAGCCGGGCTGCGGTCAGCCTTGGCGCATCGTTTCACGCCAGTATTGCCATGTCTTTTATTTTAAGGACATATTTTCAGGATTGATGCAAAAGTGTGTATCTCTGCGCAAGCCCTGATTTTGTTACAAGCAGCGATACAGCAAGCTTGGAAAATCGTCTGGAAAATATCCACGATTATATACTTCGCCTGCCAAAGTCTGTTGCCTTGAAGAATTTTAGCGCCGCCTTCATCGGCGGTTCTATTCCATACCATGCCATGCCCTCCGGCACGTGACTAAGTTAATCGCGCGTTGATTGCTGATCGTTTCTTTTTCATGAAAAATCTCTTGTCATGAACAGGTCTTCTTTATGTCGTGAACTGGTGACGGGTGTTTCTGCTGGCATCACTTGGGACCTCTTCCCGAATGACGGCACCGGCTACGTCAAGCGGATGAAGGTGGCCGAGCGCCGCCTATACGCCTATATCGCGCCTATATCGCCTATATCGCGCAGATATCGCAGCTAGCACACCAGGCGTGAGCGCAAATCGACTCGGTTACACTCGCTCTGAATAGGATAGATAGGTGGCCGGCCAGGCCGATAGCCAAGCCAGCAACTGGCCTGAAGGCATGGGTTTACTGATGAAATAGCCTTGCGCCTGATCGCAGCCCATGTCTTTCAGCAACACCATCACTTCCAGATTTTCTACCCCTTCAGCGACCACTCTCAGGCCCATATTGTGGCCCAGGTCTATGGTCGATCGTACGATCTTGGTATCGTCGGCATCTTGTTCCATTTTCAGGACGAACGATTTGTCTATTTTCAGTTCATCGACCGGCAGACTCTTTAAATACGCCAGCGACGAATAGCCGGTGCCGAAATCATCGATGGATAAATCAAAGCCCATGTCGTGCAGTTTTTCCAGGGTTTGCTGAGCTCGCACCGGGTCGTCCATGATCGCGCTTTCGGTGATTTCCAGACAAAACGAGGACGGCGGAATGTGATGGCGCTGCAGGACTTGGGCAAACTTCGACGGTAAATCCTGATCAAGTAAATCCCGCGTGGACAAATTGACGGACATCTTCAGGGTATGTCCCTGTTCCCGCCACTGGCCACAGACGAGCGCGGCTTGATTGATGACCCACAGGGTTAACTGGCGGATAAAACCGGTCTGCTCGGCAAACGGAATAAACTGGTCCGGGAAGATGAAACCCCGTTCCGGATGCACCCAGCGTATCAATGCCTCGGCAGCGATGACCTGACCACTGATCAGGTCAACTTTGGGCTGGACATACAGGCGAAAGGCGCTTTGTTCCAGGGCGGCTCTTAATTCGCTGAGCAGTGACAAACTTTGCTGGCTGGACTGGTCGATCTCGGGCACATAGGTGACCGCCCCGCTCTTTCTCTGTTTGGCCGTGTACATCGCCACTTCGGCGCGGCTGAGCAGGGCTTCCGCAGCATTGGCATTGGCCGGAAAGCCGGCAATGCCAATCCCGGCACCCAGATCCACCGTCTGCTCGTCCAGCGAGATCGGTTTTTCCAGCGACAGCAGGATGCGGGCTGCCAGCTCTTGCGCCGCTGCCAGGTCGGCATTACTTAATAAGATAGCAAATTCATCGCCCCCCAGACGCGCAGGTTTGGTCCCACCGGGCCCGACTACATCACTCAGGCGCACAGCGACCTGTTGTAGCAGCAGATCGCCAAAACTATGTCCCATGACGTCGTTGACGTGCTTGAAACGGTCCAGATCCATCATCAGTACGTAACATGATTTGTCGTTGCTGCGCGCCTGTGAAATGGCGTCTTGCAGCATTTGGACGAACTTAGCGCGGTTGGGAAGATTGGTCAGCGGGTCCCAGTAAGCCAGTTTGCGGATTTCTTTTTCGCGGTTGGCGATGTCGTCACGCATGCTGGTAAACGTTTGCGCCAGTTCGCCTATTTCGTCATTTCTATTGATGTCGATGCTGGCGCTGTAGTCGCCGGCGCCCAGTCGCCTGGCAGTTTCGGCCAATTGTCTGACCGGATCGGCAATCCGTTTGGCGGTGATAATGCTGACGATGCTGGCGATCAGCACGCCGACGATGCTCAGGATCAGCAGAGTGAACTGGAGTTGCTGGTAAGGAGCGACCGCTTCGCTGATGGAGCGCTGTAACACCGCAATCGTGGTCACTTGCGCGTTTTGCGCCAGCTTTACACTGCGTGCACTGTAATCGTCTTCGCCGATGTCGAGATCGAAAATGGCGGATGCTGCGCTCTTGGGGCTGGCGATTGGTGTGGCCAGTCGGGTCGCCAGCTGCGCGGCTAACTGTTGCGCCTGCAAAGCATTTAAGGTCGATACATCGGCTTTCCAGCGGCCATCGGCAGCACTGGTCAGGATCGATACTTGTAATGAGGAAAGTTCTTGCATGTCGGCCGCAATCCCCTTGTCGATAGGGATCGCCATCAGCACCCAGCTAATGGTGATCGGGGCCTTGACCGGTATCATCACCAGTTGATAGGGGCGCCCCTCGACGATGGCGGTACTCGATGCGCTGCCGGTTTGTTCTGCCAGTACCAGTAAAGGCAAGATCGATTGCTGGAAACTATCTGCCAACGCGGAGCTGGTCGAGACGGTGATACTGCGGTCGACCCCGATCAGCATAGCGAGGCTGGCACCAATACGGTCACCGTGGTTGGTCAGTACCGATTTGATGGTTTCCTTGTCCTGACTGCCGATCGCTTCGCGGAAGGCATAGTCTTTTGCCAGCACCATCGCGCCTTGTATTAACTTTTGCTGGTTTTGATCGAGTAAGCGACCAAAAATTCTTGCGCCCACCTTGAGTTCGGCTTGAATCGCCGCGCGGGCATTACTGTTAATGGCATGGCGAATAACAAAAAAACCCGCTACCTGCACCGTCAGTATCAGGGCAATAAATGAGGTAATGACACGGCTTTCCAGACTATGGAAATGAAAACGCATACGCATTGTATTAATTGCCTTTGAACGCTAATTTGACGGCGATCTGCGTATCGGCGTCTTTGATGGTGATCAGCTGTTCATGCACCGCACTTCCGGTGAGCTGTTTGTAATACCAGGTCTTTAAAGTGTATTTACCCACTGGAAGGGGATTGATTCTGACTTTGCCGCTGGCATCGGTCTTGCCGAAATACGGCGTATCCACCACTTGAATGTAGGCCACCATCTGATCGTGAATATTGCAACCGATCACGATGGTTCCTGCCTTATCGAAAATAATGGGCGCTTCCGGTTTACCCGCATAGAGCTTGAGTTCAAACGGTTTTGCCGGGGAAAACGAGTACGCATGGTGCCTGACGGTATCGTTATTCGGAAAAGAAACTGCGGTGCCGGTCTGCACCACACTCACCAGAGGGATAAATTTTTTGTCTTTTTGCGCGATTTCTGCCACGCTCGACTTGCCCGCCGTCATTGCGGATTCTGTTTCGGCATACACCACGGCATCCGCAACCGGGTTGCCGTTGCTGTCGCTCACCTGCACGCTGATGCCGGCACTTGCCAGCGTTGACAGCAAACTGCACGCCAGGCTGGTCAATACCATGCTAACTATCCGAGTATTCGACATGTCATCACCTTGCATAATTGGTTGGTCAGAAAGTATAACGCCAGAGTGCGAAAAACATGTAAATAGTTGCAGCATGGATAGACATGATTCGCCAGCGCGCTGGTCCGGCTAAGATTCAGGCATCTGTATTTTAGAGCGAAAGACCATTTATCCTATTTATTCCATGGCTGCTGACAACTATCTTCAGTAAGACCGGCCGATTCGCGTTTTCAGCTTTGCTGGCCTGTATCAATAGGATAAGATGGCTGCCTGGTCGTGGCTAGACTATTTTGCAACAGGCGAACAAGCAGAAAGTATGGACTCAATTATCAAACATTTAGTGGAGATTACCGGTCACCGCGACCATGATCTTCTGAATATTTCCGTGATTTCAGCATTACGTGAACTCACTCGGGCGCGGCAGGCCCGGGTTCTGGATATTATTGTTGTGGGTTCGCAGTTGTTTGTGAAGCCACGTATTTCCTTTGAAAACGATCAACTCATCGTGGCCGACGAGTTTTTGGCAGATAGTAATAACGGTGAACTGATCTCCCGGTATCCGGCTTTGCAAAACGGTATTGCGCAGCACGAAAATCTGATCGAAACGCTGGATGCGGACGGCAAACGTATCATCTGGTTGCCTATCTGGATGAACGATAAAGTCCAGACCTGCCTGGAGATCGTGCACCCGGCTTCCTATTCAAGAAATACCCGGGAAGTGATGAAGGGTATTTTGATCGTCTACCGTAATTTTCAGAATCTGCTGGACTACAGCGAGCGTGATTCCTTGACGGGTCTGCTCAATCGTAAAACTTTTGACGATAATTTTTCGAAAATACTGCGTACCGGCGCGCCGCACTATGTCAGTTCAGAGCTCAGCGCAGACCTCAATCCGGATGCGGCCAGACATGTCCCTGAACGGCGCCATGACGAGACGGAAAAGCAGCATTGGCTGGCGGTGCTCGATATTGATCACTTTAAGCGTGTCAACGATCAGTTTGGCCACCTGTATGGTGATGAAGTGCTGATTTTAATCGCCAATTTAATGCGTTCTTCGTTTCGCCCTAGCGATAAACTGTTTCGTTTTGGCGGCGAGGAGTTTGTTATTTTGTTGCGCTCCACGACACAAAACGATGCCCAGCATATTTTTGACCGGTTTCGCGAAAACGTCGCCGGCTACAATTTTCCGCAGGTAGGCAGAGTGACAGTCAGTATCGGCTTTGCCCACATCAATCCGTTTGAACCGGCCGTCGGCATCATAGGGCGGGCCGATCAGGCCTTGTATTTTGCTAAAAGTAACGGCAGAAACCGCACCTGTTTCTATGAAGATTTAGTCAGTAGCGGCGACCTGGTGGTCGAGCACTCGAACGATTCAGTAGAATTTTTCTGAGCAGCGGGCCAGGTTTAGCCCGCTGCTGTATCAATGTATCAATGTATCAATGTATCAATGTATCAATGTATCAATGTATCAATGTATCAATGTATCAATGTATCAATGTATTAAGGTACTAATGTACGACGCGCTTGACCCCTGCCATCAAGATGCCGGCCAGCATCAACAGACTGCCGGACGCGCGGTTGCTGGTTTTGACAAATTTTGCATTCGCGGTAAATTTCCGGGTCTTGCTGCCTAGCCAGGCATACAGGCTATACGCCAGTGCATCAAGCGCGATACAACTGCTGCCGTAAATCAACATCTGCTGGCCGACCGGCTTGGCAGTATCTATAAACTGCGGCAATAACGCCACAAAATACAGCAGGGCTTTCGGGTTGGATAATTCCACCACCACCGCATTCCAGAATGCGGCCCAGCCTTGCACGGCGTTGCTGCGCTCGCTACTGACCGTAAATGCACTGGCTTTACTCATCAGGGTTGATAGTCCCAGGTAGAACAAGTAGGCCACGCCGCCCCATTTGATGAGGGAAAACAGCTCGCTGCTGGCGACGATCAATGCCGCAATGCCGGTGGCAGACAAGGCAAAGTAAAGCGCATTGGCCAGCGCAATACCGGCAATCGCCCAGTACGAGCGGCGCATGCCGTTTGACATGCCCTGTGCTACAACCAAGAGTGCGGCCGGGCCCGGTGTTAAGCAAATGACGCCGGTAGTGACGATAAAGATGAAATAGGCTTCCCAACTCATGGCGATGGCAGACTTTCTATAGTAGGTTAATGTGTTGTAAACGGGTTTTGCCGCCGGCCTTATGCCGGCTCCGGGCTTGGTGCGCGCGCCAGCGTGATTAGCGCCACACTGGCTAAAATGATGGCGATGGCGATCAAGGCCCGCGGCTCTATCTGTTCGCCCGCCAGCATGACGCCCAGCGCTACCGCAATCACCGGGTTCACATAGGCATAGCTTGAGGCCAGCGCCGGCGTTACTTTCGAGAGTAAATACATGTAGGCGCTGAAAGCCAGTAAGGAACCGGCCACCACCAGATAAGACCAGGCGAAGAAAGCCGGCAGCGTGATGGACAGGCTGAAACTTTCGCCTTTGGTGACCGCCATGACGATCAGGAACACGCCGCCCAGCAGCATCTCGCTGGCAAAACCCATGGCTCCCGGTGCGACCTGGCATTTTTTCTGCGAGATGATCGAACCCATATCCCAGCAGACAATGGCACCCAGTAAGGCCATCATGCCCAGAGGCTGCGCTGACAATTCGCCGCTGCCGCTTAACAGCAGGGCGCCGCCAAAGCCGGCCAGTATCCCGGTCCATTCGCGCTTATTCGGCCACACCCCAAATAAGCCGGCACACAGCGACATAATCATGGGCGAACAGGCGATAAATACCGCCGTCATGCCGGAAGAAACGTATTGCTGGGCCACCGCCGTTAAGCCCATGCCGCCACCTAATAGCAGTACGCCGACGATGCCGGCATCGCGCCACTGTCTGGGCGTTGGGTTGGCCGTGCCGCGCCATTTCAGCCAGCCAAACAGCAAGGCACCGGCCACCAGAAAGCGTGAGCCCATCAAAATAAATGGCGGAAACGACTGCAAGGCCACGTGGATGGCAAAATAGGTAGAACCCCAGACGATATAGATCGTCAATAAGGCCAACAAGACGTGACGAGGTAAGGCGCGCATAAAAAATCCGGGGTGTTGTGCTCAATGCGGTCATTCCCGCTGCAAGATGAACCGGGGGACTGAAATGAATAAAGGGTATCAGTAGTCTAGACGGATATCACGCTATTTTGAATAGATAAGCCAAGGCAAATGGGTTACATTACCTTTAAATCAATCGAACAATAGGGTGTTTTCCATGAAACTAGAATTAGACCTGATGGATGCGAAAATCCTGGATATTTTGCAAGCCGATGCCCGTGTCAACTTGACTGAAATCGGCCGGCGCATTCATCTGAGCCAGCCGGCGGTGGCCGAACGTGTGAAGCGCATGGAGGCCGCCAGGGTGATTACCG
>JBBQNW010000080.1:0-11002 GCA_038330335.1 Burkholderiales bacterium
ATTGAGATCGTGTATGGCCCATTGTCCAGTTTGTACGGTGCCGATGCAATGGGTGGCGTGATTCAGGTTTTCACGAAAAAAGGCGGTAAAGTGATTACCCCTACCGTGTCGGTTGGTGTTGGTAGTTATGGTTTGTACAAAGTAGATGCCGGCATCTCTGGTACCACGGACGGCCGTGTCAGCTTTGCATTAAACGCCGGGCATGAAAAATCAGATGGTTATTCTGCGACCAAACCGGCTGCCGGAAAATATAGCTATAACGCTGATAAAGATGGCTACACAATTGATAGCGTTAGCGGTCGGTTAGGCTGGGAAGTGACAAAAGAGCTCGAGTTAGGGCTAAATTTCTTGCAAAGCCGCTTGGAAGCACACTTTGATTCCGGTCCTGGTTACGATGACAGTAGCATTCAAAATCTTGAAACCTTAGCTTTGTTCGCCAAGGGAAAATTCGCTAGCAACTGGCTTACTACATTGCAAATTGCACAAACTGCCGATAAGGGCTATAGCAATGCATCGTATGGGGCGAGCCAGATTGATACGACGCAAACCAGCTTTAACTGGCAAAACGACATACTCATCGGTAAGGATGTATTGCAATTGGTAGCGGAGCGTCGGGAAGAAAAAGTCAATACCACCTTAACCGAAGTGAACGGGCAGCGGGCGACCAATTCTGTCGCTGCTTCGTATGTATTGAAACATGATGCACATCTGGCCAGTGCCAGTGTCCGGTATGACCGCAGTTCAGAGTATGGTTCGCATACCACCGGCAGCATCGCTTACGGTTATCGTCTGACGGATGCCTTGCGCTTGAATGCCAGTTACGGAACCAGTTTCCGTGCGCCCAATTTCAATGAATTGTATTACCCGGGTTATGGCATCGCTAGCAACAAACCGGAACAGGCAAAAAATGCCGAGGCCGGAGTATATTTTGATAACGGTATGATGCAATTAAGCGCGGTCTATTATCAAAACAAGGCAAGCGATTTGCTAGTGTATGCCAACCCTTGCCCTGTTGATATTGCCAACCATCCCAGTTGTGCTTACAACGTGAACAAAGCCACGATGTCGGGCTTAACCATCGGTGCCAGCACCCGTCTTGGCGATATCACCCTGCGCGGTTCTTTGGATTTACAAGATCCTATGGATGACACCACCGGCAAACGCCTGGCACGTCGTGCTAAACAACACGGCACTTTGGCGGCTGAATATACTATTGCCAAAGCTAAACTGGGTGTAGAGACTATCTTTTCCCGTGAGCGCTTTTATGATGCCGCAAACAAAGACACACTGCCAGGTTATGCTCTGCTCAACCTGTATGCAAGCTACGAGCTTGCCAGGAATCTGACGGCGCTCGCTCGCTGGAACAATGTCTTTAATAAAGACTATGAGCTGGCAAAGAACTACGCGACTGCTGGTTCAAATGTGTTTGTTGGTCTTAACTACGGCTTTAAATAAATTCGGATGTGTTTAACGGCAATGGAGTCGCCATTGCGCTTATATTGCCGCCGCGCCCTGTTGCTATCGATGACAGGGCGCTTCATCTGAGTTGATTTAGTTATTGATTGAGTTATTTATTGAGTTATTGATAGATTTATTGATTAAATAACGTATTGATTCATCAGCTACGTTACCCGGTGTTACCACACAGCTTCCAGGAACTCTCAGACCGATGTCATTCACCCCTGCCGCGCAACATGCAAAGCGCATTCTGTTCATGCTGGGCATGGCGGCGATTGCCAGCATTTTATTCGCCTGCCTGACCGGTTCGGTGGCTTTGTCTTTGGCTGAACTTTTTCATGCCCTGATTGAATTGCTCCAGGGTCAACCGGGCACGCTGGCGGCAACCTTGCTGGAACTTCGCCTGGGGCGTGCCTTGTCCGGCTTTGTCACCGGTGCCACGCTGGCCCTGGCGGGCGTCATGATGCAGGCGCTGCTGCGCAACCCCTTGGCTGACCCGTATGTACTGGGCATCTCCGGTGGCGCTTCGGTCGGCGCGCTGGCGACAATTTTATTTTTTGGCGCCGCCTGGTTGGTTGATCTGGCGGCCTTTGGCGGCGCTATTGCGGTAGCGGCTTTATTGTTTGCCCTGGCATATCGCGATTTGCGCGGCAGTGGCAGCGCCGAAGGCAGTGCCCCTCTATTATTACTGACCGGCGTGATTGTGGCCGCCGGATGCAGCGCGCTTGTCACGCTGATGTTATCCATTGCGCCCGATAGTCGTTTGCGTGGCATGGTGTTTTGGATGATCGGTGATCTGTCCAACACGCCATCCCGCTACTTACCGTGGCTGATCTTGCTGGCAGTGGCAGGGTTTGCCATGCGCAGTGCGCGGGCGATGAATGTCGCCGCCATGCATGCCGACAACGCCGGCACGCTGGGGATACATATCGGCCATTTACGTCAGTCATTATTTTTTTGCGCAGCCTTGCTGACTGCGAGTGCGGTGAGCGCGGCAGGCAGCATCGGTTTTGTCGGCCTGATCGTTCCGCACGCCTGCCGCTTTGCCTGGGGGGCGGACCATCGCCTGCTGATTCCTGCTGCCATGCTCAGCGGCGGCAGTTTTCTGGTGCTGGCCGATGCCCTGGCGCGTAGCGTGGTGGCGCCACAGCAATTGCCAGTCGGTGTGATCACGGCCATGATCGGAGTGCCGGTATTTTTGCTGCAGCTCCATCAATTAAGGAGACGCTGATGCCGGCCCTGATGCAAACCGTCCAGCTTCATCTGCAGATCGCCGATCGCATCTTGTTGCATAATCTGCAATGGCAGGTTCAGTCCGGTGAATGCTGGTGTGTGATCGGGCGCAACGGCGCCGGTAAAAGTAGCTTGTTGCGAACCCTGGCCGGGCTGCGTGCGCTGGGTCAATCCGAAAGCGGCCAGGTGCAGATGCAGGGCAGGGATATTGCGCTCTGGCCGCTGGCCGATCTGGCCCGGGCACGCTCTTTTTTGCCGCAGGGGCGGGTGGATGCGTTTGCCTACCGAGCGATTGAAACGGTCTTGAGCGCGCGCCACCCTTACCATGATGCGCATTATTGGGAATCCGATACCGATATGGCGATCGCCTTGGCCGCCTTGCATGAACTTGATGTGGCAGATCTGGCCCAGCGCGATGTGCGCAGCCTGTCTGGCGGTGAACGCCAGCGCGTCGCCATTGCCGCCTTACTGGCGCAAGATGCCAGACTGATGCTGCTCGATGAACCGGCCAATGCGCTCGATCTGGCGCATCAGGTCAGTGTCATGCAATTATTTGCCCGGCTTTGCCGCGATGCCGGCAAGGCGGTGGTGATTGTTAGTCATGATCTGAATCTGGCATACCGCATTGCCAGCCATGCCTTGCTGATAATGGGCGATGGCTCTTGGCTCGCGGGCCCCAAAGAGCAGGTGATGAGCGCGCAGCAACTGAGCCTGTGTCTGGGCCACCCGATTGAGCGTTTCGAACATGGCGACCAGACTATCTTTCTTCCCAAACCGTCGTGTTAAGCGACCCGATAAGCGACCCGTTTAGGGACACAATAAGTGACCCGATAAGCGACCCGATAAGCGATAGCTCAACCGACTCATCACCTCCTGTATCACACGATAATCATTGAAAATAGCCATGAATTATGATTTTTGGCGGCGCCCGCAGCGGTACAAGCGCCTATGCAGAATAATTGGCCATCGCCGCCGGAAAACCAGTGATTTATCTGGCGACTGCGCAAGCGGGCCAGCAGAAAATCAAGAGCGCATCGCTCATCACTCATCACCGTCAGCGCCGGCCAGCCACATGGCAAAACTAGGAATGCAGCATCGCTCGTGGCCGCGATTCCGCGCCACAGTACGCCGGACAAGCTGCCCCTGATTGATTGTCTGCGCTTATGGCTGACTAATTTGCTCTTTTCTGCAGAGGCAGATTACCCCCCCCAGATAGACCATATTCTGCCGCCGGAATTCGCCGGAATTGCATCGTCTCTGGCTGGCGCCGGTGCTTCATGTGAGCTTACTGTCTTACATGCGCTAGTTGCACAGTGGCAGGCCGGACCCTAGCATTTGCTAAAAAGTGCGCGGGCGGGGCCGCGATTTCGCTATACTCCCCCTCAAATTGATCAAATAACTTCTATGGTGTAGGTATTCTTTACATGATAAAAATATACTGATACCGGGTATATTCAGGGCTTAGAAAAGGCAGAACATGAAAATTTCCACATTGATGGTGCAGGGCACCACCTCTGACGCCGGTAAAACCACCGTCGTCGCAGCGCTGTGTCGCTTGTTGCACCGGCAAGGTGTGGCGGTGGTGCCGATGAAACCGCAGAATATGGCCTTAAACAGTGCGGTCACCGTTGATGGGGGCGAGATCGGGCGCGCACAAGCCTTGCAGGCGCTGGCCGCCGGTTTGCCGGCACATACCGACATGAATCCGGTATTGCTGAAGCCATCCTCCGACACCGGCGCGCAGATCATCATTCATGGCAAGCTGCGTGCCGACATGAACGCCAAGGATTACGATCAGTATAAAACCGTCGCCATGCAAGCGGTGTTGGAATCCTACCAGCGCTTGCAGCAGCAGTATGAGGCGATTATTGTTGAAGGCGCCGGCAGCCCGGCCGAAGTGAATCTGCGGGCCCGTGATATCGCCAATATGGGCTTTGCCGAAGCCGTCGATTGCCCGGTGATTTTGGTGGCCGATATTGACCGGGGCGGGGTGTTCGCCCACTTTATCGGCACGCTCGATTGCTTGTCAGCGAGCGAGCAGAACCGCATCATCGGCTTTGTGATTAACCGTTTTCGTGGCGATATCAGTCTGTTAGCGCCGGGCCTGGATTGGTTAGAGAAAAAGACCGGCAAACCGGTGCTGGCGGTACTGCCGTATCTGCACGGCCTGATGCTCGATGCCGAAGATGCGATTCAGCCCAGCCAGAATAAGGCGGGCAAGTTCCGCATTATCGTGCCGGCGATTCCGCGCATTTCTAATCACACGGATTTTGATGCCCTGCGTTTTCATCCTGAGGTGGATATGCAGTTTATTGGCCCGGGGCAGGCGATACCGGCCGCCGACCTGATTATTTTGCCCGGCAGTAAAAATACCCGTGCCGATCTGGCTTTTTTGCTGGAACAGGGCTGGCAAGCGGTGTTAGAAAAACATCTGCGTTACGGCGGCAAACTCATCGGTATTTGCGGCGGTTACCAGATGTTGGGGCAAGTCATCAGCGACCCGCACGGGGTTGAGGGCGCCGCCGGTGATTCAGACGGTCTGGGGCTGCTCGATATCACCACTGAACTTACGCAGGAAAAACGTCTGCAACAAGTGAGCGGGGTGTGCGCCTTTGGTAGTAACAAGAGCGCGAAAGTAGAAGGCTATGAAATCCATATGGGCATGACTTATGCCAGCAACGACACGCTGCCGGCCTTTATGCTGGACGGCGCAGAAGAGGGCAGCCGTTCGCCGGACGACCAGATTCTGGGCACGTATTTACACGGGTTATTCGATCACCCCGACGCTTGTGCCGCCTTGCTGGAGTGGGCCGGATTAAGCAGCGACATCAAAGTTGATCTGGCCAGTTTGCGGGAACAGAGCTTGGATCGTGTGGCAGACGCTTGCGCGCCTTTATTAGCGGCATTACAGGCACTTTGAGTGTGCCGTTCTGTCGCGCTTACTTTGGCGCTTACTTTGGCGCTTACTTTTGCACTTTCTGGTCAATGCTGTGTGTCTGATCTTTTCGCCATGGAACTAAAGCAAGCTTGTGGTAGTCATAACCAACTCAATTTTTAACCCGGTCACTCGCTATGCTTTTTTCTTCGCTAACTTGCCGTTTTTCTGCATCGCGTTTGCTTGCATTACCCCTGGCGGCATTACCGCTAACATTGTTATCGGTGTATAGCCAATTCGCCCAGGCCCAGCAGACTACTCCTGACGATGTGGAAAAAGTGGTGCCGGCACCAGTGAAACCCGCCCCGGTGCAAGTTCCTGCCAGCATACAAAAAGTCGAGATTAGCGGTGCCAAGGGCTATGACGAACGGCGTCAGGATACCGCCAGCAAAATCGTGGTCACGCAAGAAGACATTCTGCGCTATGGCGACACCACCATCGGTGATGTGTTGAAGCGTTTGCCGGGTGTCACTATTGGCGGCGTGCAAGGACGTGGCGGCGATATCCGCATGCGTGGCCTTGGTGCCGGGTATACCCAGATTTTACTCAACGGTGAACCTAGCCCTCCCGGGTTTTCATTAGATTCGATTGCGCCGGACCTGATCGAACGCATCGAAGTCATTCGCGCTGCCACTGCTGAACTAAGTACCCAGGCCATTGCCGGTGCTATTAATATCGTCTTGAGAAAAACCGTGCAAACCTCGCAGCGCGAACTGAAATTGGGGATGCAGGAAGAAAACGGCAAATGGGGCGCCAACCTCAATCTGCAGGTGTCCGATAAACTGGGGCGCATGTCTTATTCTCTGGGGGGTAATCTCAATCAAGGCCAGTACCGACGGCCTTCGAGCATGGATGAAGTCGCAACTGATGCCAGCGGGAAAACCGTACTGCTTCGCCATACCGACGACAATAGCTGGGGCACTTTTAAAGGTATAGGGCTGGCACCGCGACTGAACTGGAGTCTGGCAAATGGTGACACCATCACTACCCAAAGTTTTGTAAATGCCAACCGGTTTTCCGGTAATAGCACTGAAAATTCCCAAACCCTGTTGGGACCTTTGCCTCTGTTTGTGACTGACAGCACGCAAATTCAATCGCAGTTTGCCATGCTACGCAGCAATCTGAACTGGATACATAAGCTGGCCGACAGTGCCAAGTTAGATGTCAAACTCGGGGTCAATTACAACCAGCGCAGTTCCGATGTCGGTTTCCTGGGCTACGACCAGAATCAACGGCAAAACCTGCAACGCCAGGTCAGCGCAGACTCCAGTGATCAAGGTCTGAGCATGAGCGGGAAATACAGCGCCCCTTTTATTGAGAACCATGCGGTGGCTGCAGGATGGGATGGTGCCTACAGCCATCGCAGTGAAAATCGTCAGCAAAACGACATCACCAGCGATACCGGAAGCGGTGCCATGCGACCGATTAATCTTGATGAACATTTTGCGGCAGATGTGGTTCGCCTGGCCTTGTTTGCCCAAGATGAATGGAATGTCACCAAGAACTGGTCGGTCTATGCCGGCCTGCGCTGGGAAGGCTTAGATACGCGTAGCCAGGGCAATACCTATAGTGAAGTGCACAATCGTTCCAGCGTCTGGAGCCCGATCTTACAAACGCTGTGGAAGTTGCCAGAGAGTAAAAATGATCAGCTACGTCTGGGTCTGACCCGTACCTATAAGGCACCGGACACCAGTCGCCTGATTCCGCGCCGTTATATTTCGAATAATAATAGTCCAACCAACCCGGATAGTATGGGCAACCCTAATCTGAAACCGGAACTGGCATGGGGTTTAGACGCCGCTTTTGAACATTACCTGCCCGACGGTGGTTTGTTAAGTGCCAGCGTGTTTATGCGCAGTATTGACGACATCACACGCAGTCAGTTACGCAATATCGATGGCCGCTGGATAAAAATACCGGTGAACGACGGGCGGGCCACGACACGCGGGATAGAACTGGAAGCGAAATTTCCGCTACGTTCATTCATGAAAGACGCGCCAGCCATTGATTTTCGTGCCAACCTTTCCTTTAACTGGTCTGATCTTGCCTCGGTACCAAGGCCTAACAACCGGCTAGACGCACAAACCCCGATCAGCGCTAATCTTGGTATGGATTACAAATTGGATAAACTTCCTTTGACGCTAGGTGGAAACTTCAGTTTTCAAGATGGCGGCCCGGTCCGGATTTCAATTGCGCAAAGTAATTATTCGGTGCCGAAACGCGTTGTGGATTTTTATGCGCTATGGAAATTTACCCCAAAGACGAATTTACGTTTGTCGGCGGGTAACGTGTTGCAACAAGATAACCTCTCTGCCAGCACCTACACGGATATTAACGGCTCGCTCGTTCAGACCTCGACCACACCCACCACGCTCGCACTGCGCGCCATGCTGGAACATAAATTCTGATAAAGAAATGCCGTGTAACGGGTGATAACGATCTTATTTGCCAGGACGGCGGCAGGCAGCGGGCAAATGCCCGGCCCCGATTGAGGTTTTGTCTATGCCTCTGAGCGTCATTTTGTCAGGTGGCGTGGCACCAGCACAGACCCAGGTCACCGGCACAATCACTGCGTCTTCTACCACTGCCGGACGCAAGCTGAGTATTTTCCCTTTCAATGCACCATTTGCGCGATTGCCGAAGGTGATATGGATGGCACCATCTTCGACATTGATCGCGCTGACATAGTTATTCACGATTTTTTCCGCCACAGGCAAACCCGCTGCGATGTTATCCGCTGGAAAAGCTTGCGTAACTAACCAGGAAGCTGCGATCGGCTTTTTAACAATCTCCGACAGCGTCACGGCCGACTCTATTTGCTCTCGTACGATCTTGAATAGATAGGACGGTAGCGATATTGCCGCCAATATCGCGATAATCGCGACCACCGCCATCATTTCAAGCAGAGTAAATCCGGAGTGTTTTTTCATGAGGTCAATTTACTGAAGCGAAGCTCGCAATATAGCGGATATTGAGCTGAAAAGTCATGTTGCCAACATGCAGTAAGGGCAGGTAGGGAAATACGCGAATATTTATTGCTGTTATGCAGGGAATGCACTGTCGTCAAAGATCTTCATAGAAACCTTCATACCGGCATGACGACGGCAATTTCCTGCACTCGGATGCGATTATTTGCATAATTTACATCATTTGTTGGCCGATCTACATGTCGCTCTGTCTATCCTATCTTTTGAGTGCCCCCGATAATTACTTATTAAACATTAAATTTCCTGATGTTTTCAATAAAAATTGATATCAAGATTGCTTTTTTATTGCAAAATTTACACTGTTTTTAAAAATATTTTTTATTTTAAGCAAAATTTTTGGGCTGTTTTTGCTATTATATGGCCACTTTTCTGATGCTTCTCAGCATTATTTTCTACATTAAATTATTTATTAGTTAATTTAAATAATTTACTTTCATCAAGAAAATTTTATATCGAATACGGAAAGCCATTTCGGCCATTCTCAAAATGTTCTTGCATTCCATTTCGGCGATTCCCCTAGCGGGAATGACGATGATGCGGAGATTTTCTTGGTTATTTGATACTGATGTAAAAATGTAAAAAAACTGCCCTTCCTAGGGGAGAACTCAGCCAAAAGCGAACTTTCATCTTAAGCAAGCTAATTGCCGGAACACCATGGCTATTTCACAATGTGAAATTTTTCTTGCTTTTAAGCGACATCAAACCTAGAATTTCGGAAAAGAAAAACATTCTTTTTCAACCGAAGTTGTCGTGAAAGTGTCCTATGATCAAGCAGATATCAAGTAAAGTAGTATTAAATACAATTCTCACTTTTAGTATTTCCTACGGGTTTGCAAGCCATGCAGCATTACCTACCTCATCAACCTCTGCAGCCAACGCAACTACAGCAGCCAGCTGTTCTGCATCTGCTGTGCAAACCGCTGTTAATGCAGCGACGACCGGCATGATGGTCAATATTCCCGCTGGCGATTGTAATTGGGGTGCCCAACAGGTCTCCGTGCCCGCTGGCATCTACTTGCGTGGTGCAGGCAAAGACTTAACGATTATCCGTAGAGTCGGTACCGTTCCGGTGTCCTCGTATCTTGTTGCATTTAATTGTGACAATGGGAAAAGTGCCGCTTTGTCAGATCTGACAATGATCGGCAATGGCAACACGAATATTCTCGATAAGGGCCTTGGTCTGATGAAGGGCTGCGTGGACTTTAAAGTCTCGAATGCTAAATTCACCAAGTTCGGTGCGGCCGGTATCGAAATCGATGGCGCAATTACCCAGCGCGGTGTGATCTTTAATAGCGAATTTATTAGTAATAATAGTGTTCGTGGCGGTTATGGTGTCGCGGTCACTGCCGATGGTGCATGGCCTGCGCTTGATTTGGGCTCGAAGAACGCTGTCTTTATCGAAAACAGCAATTTCCTGGGAAATACTGTCAATCTGTTTTCTAACGATTCTGCCCGTTTCGTGTTCCGATATAACAAGGTGGTCGCCACCGATAGCACTAAAGACTATGGCATGATGAATGTGCATGGCCATTCTTCGGCGCCGCATGGTACACGCAGTTGGGAAATTTATAATAATCAATTCTCAACCAATTTAACCGCTGGTGCTGCACGTACCGCGATTGCCGTCAATGGTGGCGATGGTGTTGCATTTAATAATACGATGACTGCAACCGTTGCCCGTCCGATTGAATTAGATGTTGAGGGCTTTAATTGCGGCACTTACCCTGGTCAGGATCAAGTTCGCAGTGCCTATTTTTGGAACAATACGGCAAACAAGTATCCAAACGGTGTTGCCAACAATTGCCCATCGTCAATTTCCGCCGGCAGAGATTATTTCACTACTGCTAAACCGGGATATGCGGCCTATACCTATCCTCATCCATTGCGCACCGTAGTGGTAACGCCGACACCGACACCGACACCGACACCGACACCGACACCAGCACCAGCACCAGCACCAGCACCATCGTGCAGCTACAAAACATGGGTATGGGGGCAGAATTATGTTGCTGGCGACGTGGTGAAATTTACTAATGGTCAGTTTTATCAAGCCAAGTTCAACAATCCTGCCTGGGATCCGACCATAAGTACTTACTATTGGAAACCTTACGTTTGTTCTGTTACTACAACGCCAACGCCAACGCCAACGCCAACGCCAACACCAACACCAACGCCAACGCCAGCACCGTCGTGTAGTTATAAAGCATGGGTATGGGGACAGAATTATGTTGCTGGTGACGTTGTGAAATTTACTAATGGCCAGTTTTATCAAGCCTTGTACAACAACCCTGCCTGGGATCCGACTATAAGTACTTACTATTGGAAACCTTACGTTTGTTCTGTTACTACAACGCCAACGCCAACGCCAACACCAACGCCAGCACCGTCG
>JBBQNW010000081.1:0-10782 GCA_038330335.1 Burkholderiales bacterium
TTCTTTACCTCGGTGCCATCATTTGAAAACACACAAACCTGGCTAAATGCGGCATTAGACATGCAGGCAGAACAGAAAGCCATCCCGTTTGTTGTCAAAAACAATATAACAGGGGGAATTATCGGGGCAACGCGTTACTGCAATTTGGACCATAATAATATGCGGCTTGAAATCGGTCATACATGGTATGCCGCCAAGGTACAGCGAACCGCAGTCAACACAGAGTGCAAGCTCATGCTGCTGACCCATGCTTTTGAGGTTTTTGACTGCATCGCGGTGGAGTTCAGAACCGACTGGTTCAACCGAAGATCGCAGGCAGCGATAGAACGGCTCGGTGCGAAACGCGATGGCGTGCTACGCAACCATATGGTTTTGCCCGATGGCCGGGTACGCGACACGGTCGTCTATAGCGTGCTCTTGCATGAATGGGCTGGCATCAAAAAAATTTACAATATATGTTGAACAGAGATAGAGGCTAATGTGCTAATTGATTTTTTCTTTACCTTGAAAGATGCCAAAATTCCGGTCTCTATCAAAGAATTTCTGATGCTGCTGGAAGCCATGGAAAAGGGCCTGATCAGCATGTCCATGGATGACTTTTATTTCCTGTCGCGCACCATCATGGTCAAAGATGAAGCGCATTACGACAAATTCGACAAAGCTTTCGGTTTGTATTTCAAAGGAATTGACACTATTTTTGAAAAACATCCTGAAATTCCACTCGAATGGCTGAGTAAACGCATGGAGCGCGAACTTAGCGACGAACAAAAAGCGGCAATAGAAAAATTTGGTTACGACAAATTAATGGATCGGCTGCAGGAGCTTTTAAAGGAACAAAAAGAACGCCATGAAGGTGGCAATAAGTGGATAGGCACCGGTGGCACATCCCCATTTGGTAACGGCGGCCAGAACCCGGAAGGAATACGTATTGGCGGCAAAGGTGGCAGCCGCACCGCCGTCAAAGTCTGGGAGGCGCGCGCCTTTCGCGATTACGACACAGAAAGAGAACTCGGTACCCGCAATATTAAAGTGGCACTGCGCCGTTTGCGTAAATTTGCCCGCCACGGCGCCGAAGATGAGTTAGCGCTGGATGCCACCATTAAGGCAACAGCAAATAATGCAGGCTACCTCGATATCAAAATGCAGCCAGAGCGCAAAAATAATATCAAGGTTCTCATGTTGCTCGACGTCGGCGGCACGATGGACGACCATATTGCCCGCACCGAAGAATTGTTTTCAGCAGCGAAAACCGAATTCAAGAATATGGAATTTTTTTACTTCCATAACTGTGTCTACGACCATCTCTGGAAAAACAATCGCCGTCGTCATGCGGAAAAATTCCCCACCTGGGATATTTTGCGCAAATACACAGCCGATACCAAAGTCATTTTTGTCGGCGACGCCACCATGAGCCCGTATGAAATTCTTCAGCCCGGCGGCTCGGTCGAATATAACAATGAAGAAGCCGGGGCAACCTGGCTACAGCGCTTCACCGCCAGTTTTCCCAAATTTATCTGGCTTAATCCGGAACCCGAAGGCTTATGGCAATATCGCCAATCCGTTTCTGTGATCCGGCAGATTATGAATAACCGGATGTTCCCGGTGACAATTGACGGACTGGAACGGGGTATGCGCCTGCTCAGTAAGTAAGAAATACGAAAATGCAGGGTCGATTACCTGAGAAAACCGTGGTTCATTCAACCATTCAATAGTGACTCACCATCAGGTAAGCGACCGGTCACTCACTAGCAAACTTG
Organism: Burkholderiales bacterium; assembly: GCA_038330335.1. Taxonomy (GTDB): domain Bacteria; phylum Pseudomonadota; class Gammaproteobacteria; order Burkholderiales; family Burkholderiaceae_D; genus Undibacterium. The sequence continues at coordinate 1,758 of JBBQNW010000081.1, forward strand.
CCGCTGTCACTCCAGCGATACGCAGTCGGCTCATTCCACTGTATATAAAGCCAGCAATTACCGCTACAATAGGTCACTTTTTCAGATCTCACTTTATTTATCGCATCTACCGCATTTACCGCATGGCTACTAAAAAAAACACTTCCCCATCCGATTACAGTGAATCATCCATCCGCGTCCTGAAAGGGCTAGAGCCGGTCAAACAAAGACCGGGCATGTATACCCGCACCGAGAATCCACTCCATATTATTCAGGAAGTCATCGACAATGCCTCTGATGAGGCATTGGGCGGTTATTGCCAGCATATTCTGGTCACGGTGAATGCCGACAGCAGCATCAGCGTGGAAGATGATGGCCGCGGCATCCCCGTTGGCATGCACCCGGAAGAGCAAGTGCCGACAGTGGAAATTGTGTTCACGCGTTTGCACGCCGGTGGTAAGTTCGATAAAGGATCTGGCGGCGCCTACGCGTTTTCAGGTGGTCTGCACGGGGTTGGCGTCTCTGTTACCAACGCGCTGTCCAAACGTTTGGAAATCACCGTGTGGCGCGAAGCGGGTATGCACAAGCTGACCTTCGCCAACGGCGACGTGATTGAACCTCTGAGTAGTCAGCCGCTGGCACGTGGTGAGAAAAAAAGCGGCACACGGGTTACCATCTGGCCAGATGCAAAATATTTTGATTCACCAAACATTTCTGTCATCGAGCTGCAGAGATTGTTGCGCTCCAAAGCCGTGTTGTTACCCGGTGTCAAGGTCACGCTCAACAATCTTAAAAATGGTGAAAGCCAGACCTGGCAATACGACCAAGGCTTGCGCGGTTATCTGACGGAAGCCTTAGCCCAGTCATCGCATGGCGAGCCCTTGATTCCTCTCTTTGAGGGAGAGCAATTTGCCACTGCCGACGCGGATGGTTTTGCCGAAGGCGAAGGCGCCTCCTGGGTTGTGGCGTGGACCGAAGAAGGCGCGGTAGTCAGGGAGTCTTTTGTCAATTTAATTCCCACGACAGCCGGTGGTACGCATGAATCAGGGCTGCGCGAAGGTCTGTTTGGCGCTGTCAAAAGCTTTGTAGAGATGCACTCGCTGCTACCGAAAGGCGTGAAATTATTACCTGAAGACGTTTTTGCACGGGTTTCTTTTGTGCTGTCGGCCAAGGTGCTTGACCCTCAGTTTCAGGGCCAAATCAAAGAACGTCTGAATTCCCGCGATGCAGTGCGACTGGTCTCCGGCTTTACCAAACCGCCACTGGAACTCTGGCTCAACTCCCATGTCGATTACGGTAAAAAACTGGCCGAACTGGTCATCAGACAAGCCCAGTCGCGTTTGCGCTCACTGCAAAAAGTGGAAAAGAAAAAGTCTTCCGGGGTTGCCGTTTTACCAGGAAAATTAACCGATTGCGAATCCAATGACATTACGCGCAATGAATTATTTTTAGTCGAAGGTGATTCTGCTGGCGGATCGGCAAAAATGGGGCGCGACAAAGAATTCCAGGCGATTTTACCTTTGCGCGGTAAGGTACTAAATTCCTGGGAATCAGAACGCGATCGCCTGTTTGCCAACAATGAAATCCATGATATCGCGGTGGCAATCGGGGTCGATCCTCATGGCATTAAAGACAAGCCTGACATCTCTAATCTGCGTTATGGCAAGATCTGCATACTCTCCGATGCGGACGTCGACGGTTCACATATTCAAGTTTTGCTATTAACATTATTCTTCAAACATTTTCCACAACTGATTGCACGCGGCCATATTTGCATTGCACGTCCACCGCTGTATCGCGTCGATGCGCCGGCACGTGGCAAAAAACCTGCGCAAAAAATCTATGCCCTAGACCAAGGCGAACTCACCGCGATTGAAGATAAATTACGCAAAGACGGGATCAAAGAAGGCGCATGGGCGATTTCTCGCTTCAAAGGTTTAGGGGAAATGAATGCCGGGCAGCTATGGGAAACCACCATGAATCCGGATACTCGCAGACTCTTACCCGTTGCGCTAGGCGAATTTGATCAGGATTTTTCAGAGGCACGCTTCAATATGCTGATGGGCAAAGGCGAAGCAGCGGCGCGGCGCGCCTGGCTGGAAGAGCACGGCAATGAAGTCGATGCAGACATTTAAACTGAAATATTCTTGCACTGGTATCTAGACAAGATAGTTTTCACGATCGTAAAAAGGCGTTGCACTATCCGATGGTAACGATCTAGCTTTTTATGCATCAGCGCAGTGAAACGAATCACTAAGCTAGTCACTAAGCTAGTCACTAAGCTAGTCAATAAGCCAGACAATAAGCTAGTCAATAAATGAATAAAATACGAGCACTATGAGCGAACAAGCAAATCTATTTGAAGAAGCTGCCGATGATGATGGCAAGGGCGGCAATGGTGGCCAAGGCGGCGAAACGCTGACGCTGGCTAGTTTCGCCGAGCGTGCCTATCTGGATTACGCCATTTCCGTGGTCAAAGGGCGTGCCCTGCCGGACGTCTGCGATGGTCAAAAGCCGGTGCAGCGCCGCATTCTGTATTCAATGAATGAACTGGGCTTAAATTCTGCCGCCAAACCACGCAAATCAGCCACCGTCGTTGGCGACGTACTGGGTAAGCTGCATCCGCATGGCGACCAGTCGGTGTACGACGCCATGGTAAGAATGGCGCAAGACTTTTCGCTGCGTTACCCGCTGATTGACGGACAAGGTAACTTTGGATCCCGCGATGGTGATGGCGCTGCGGCAATGCGATATACCGAAGCACGGTTAACACCCATCTCGAAACTGTTGTTAGATGAAATCGATCTTGGCACCGTCGACTTTCAGCCCAACTACGATGGCTCGTATCAGGAACCAAGCCTGCTGCCAGGTCGTCTGCCGTTTGTGTTGCTCAATGGTGCCTCGGGTATTGCAGTCGGCATGGCAACTGAAATTCCTTCGCATAATCTGACTGAAATCGCCAAAGCCGCGGTGGCGCTGATCCGCAACCCGGCGCTGACACACAGCGAAGTCATGAGCATGGTGCCTGGCCCTGACTTCCCCGGTGGCGGCCAGATCATTACACCAGGCGCTGCCATTGCCGACATCTACGCCAACGGGCGCGGCAGCTTGAAAGTGAGAGCCCGCTGGAAGATTGAAGAATTAGCCCGGGGCCAGTGGCAAGCAGTGATTACTGAACTGCCGCCGGGAACCTCGTCGCAAAAAGTATTGGAAGAAATCGAAGAGATTACTAATCCCAAAATTAAGATGGGGAAAAAATCTCTTTCTCCCGAGCAAATCAGCCTCAAGCAAGGACTGTTGTCGGTGCTTGACACGGTGCGTGATGAATCTGGCCGGGAGGCGGCCGTGCGTCTGGTACTCGAACCAAAATCAAAAAATCAGGACCAAGCCGAATTCATGCAAATGTTGCTGGCGCATACTTCGCTTGAGACCTCCAGCTCACTCAACCTGGTCATGATCGGCGGCGATGGGCGTCCGCGTCAAAAGGGTTTACTGGAAATTTTAAGCGAATGGATCGCCTTTCGTTTTACTACCGTCACCAGGCGCACCTTATACAAGCTGAAAAAAGTCGACGACCGGATTCACATTCTGGAGGGACGTGAAACGATACTGCTGAATATAGACAAAGTCATCAAGATCATCCGTGAAGCAGAAGAACCTAAAGCGGCGTTGATACAAGAATTTAAGCTGTCCGACCGGCAAGCCGAAGATATCCTGGAGATTCGTTTGCGCCAGCTGGCACGTCTTGAAGCGATTAAAATTCAACAAGAACTGGCCGAACTGCGGAATGAAAAAACCGGATTACAGAATTTACTGGATGATCCGGGGGCAATGAAAAAATGCATCATCAAAGAAATCGAAGCCGATGCAAAACAATTCGGCGATAACCGTCGTACCCTGATAGAAGAGGCACAAAGAGCGTCGGCTGAACAAAAAGTCATCGATGAAGCGGTCACCGTGGTGATTTCAGAAAAAGGTTGGGTACGCGCCCGCACCGGCCATGAACACGATGCGGCACAATTCAGCTTTAAGTCTGGCGATGCCCTGTATGGCACATTCGAATGCCGCACCATTGATACGATGCTGGTATTCGGTTCGAACGGACGGGTCTATTCGGTGCTGGTCTCAGCCCTGCCAGGCGCACGTGGCGACGGTGTGCCGATTACGACATTAATTGATCTGGCTAGCGGCACACGCATCTTGCATTATTTCGCCGGCAATACGGATACCCAACTACTGCTTGCGTCCAGCGCTGGCTACGGATTTACGGCAAAAGTCTCGGATATGATAGGACGAATGAAAGCTGGCAAGGCCTTCATGACGCTTGATGCCGGCGACGAGCCGCTGCCGCCGGCACCGATAGCGCCCGATGCCAGCGCAATCGCCTGCTTGTCCGAAAAAGGTCGTTTGCTGGTCTTTGGTCTGAGTGAAATCAAACAACTCTCCAGCGGCGGGCGCGGCGTCATTCTGATGGAACTGGAAGACAAAGAAAGATTATTAGACGTCAAGGCGATCAGTCAAAAAGGTCTCAGGGTATCTGGTATCGGGCGCGGATCGAAGCCACAGGACGTTAATTTAAGCGCTAGCGGCCTGGCAATCCATATTGGTAAACGTGCCCGTAAAGGCAAGCTACTGGAATCAAAAATCAAGGCGGGCGAAATTCAGCGTTTGCCTTAATCAGGAGATAGACGTCGGGAATGAAAAAAGCGTGTGCCATCAATTGGCACACGCTTTTTTTCATTATGGATGCAGGGATGCGACCGGACATTCACGCCGCTACTTGACAGCGGCGTGCAGAACACAAAAAAACTGAAAAATCAGAGGCCTGCTAAGACGATACAGTTTTTTCCGCTGTGTTTGGCACGGTATAAGGCGGTATCTGCCGCGTCAAACAATTCATCGGCATCCACCGTTGAGCCCAGATCGGCAATGCCGGCGGAAAAACTGACCAAAAACTCCTCCTGATCCGAATACTGTTGCAACTTATTAAATGCGATTCTCACTTCATTGAGCACACGTCTTGCCGTCACTGCCGAAGTTCCCGGGAAAATCACGGCAAATTCTTCACCGCCATAACGCCCTACCACGTCGCTTCTGCGTAAGCGCTGTTTCAACAAGAGTGACAGTGTACGCAGTACCTGATCACCGACCGGGTGACCGTAGGTGTCATTCACGCTCTTAAAATTATCCAGATCGATCATCGCCAGCGACAAGTCAGCCCTGTTACGGCCGGCAATCGATATTTCCGCGATCAACTCTTCTTTGATGGCAGTATGGTTATACAGCCCGGTTAAGCCGTCCCGCATAATCAAGGCACGCAGGGAACGATAGCGTTCGGCACGGGTAGAGAGGGAAGACACCAGAAATTCTGCAGAAATCGGTTTGGTTAAAAAATCGTCGGCGCCGGCCTTGACGGCATCTAACTGTTTTCCCAAATCGTCTTCGCTAGAAAGAAAAACAATCGGCACATCCAGATAAGAATTATCCTGGCGGATTATTTTTGATAATTCAACGCCACTGCACATAGGCATGTACACGTCCATCAGAATAAGTTCCGGGCGGAAATTTGCCATCTCATTCAATAACAGCGATGGATCGCTCAACACCTGCAGGCTCATCCCCGCCCCGCGTAATACCGTCGCGTAATATTCGGCAGTAATGATGTCATCATCAACGATCAGGATGCGATACCCTTTGGCATGTGTGCGTGCGATTAGCGCATCAATTCTCTCGCTCAACGCCACAATATCGACGGGCTTGGTAAAATAACCATCGCCTCCTGCACGTACTGCATGTAAACGACTTTCAAAACTACTTGAATTGGAAAGGAACAGGGTATCCATATGCAAAATACCTTCTTGCCTGAGCCGCATAATCTCTTCTGCGCCGGCGTAGCGTCCCTCAGGGAAACCAAGATCGATAATGAGTAAATCGGGCTTTCTTGCACGCAGACTGGCAGACAAGTCTTTTAGCCGTTTGAACAGGACGACCTCATAACCGAAATGCCGCAATTGAAGTGTAATCGCTTCGCTCAGGATCGCATCATCGTCCATCAGATAAATCAGCCTGCCTTCCGGATCTGCGGCATCAATATCATCACCGACGTGAGTTTCTTGCGCTGAGGCAGTGACGTCAGGATTATCGTCCAGCGACAATGCCGTCGACAAATAATGCCGCGCTTCCTGTTCAAACCGGGCTAATTCAGTCGCTGTTAATAAAGTACCGGATAACAATGGCTTTAATTGAAGTTCGAGTCGGCGTGACTGCACGCCGACTTCATCGAAACCAAACGTGCCTGCCGATCCGGACATGGTATGGAGCAAACGGTGCAGCAGCACCAGGGCGTCGTGATCCTCTGGATGCGCAACAAAGTTGTTGAGCGCCTGAGCTATCTCTTGCAGTTTGGATGGCAGCTTTTCAGCGAACATCAGCTCAAGCGCACGCAAGGCATCCTGCAAGCTGTCAAATTTATCGTCCATTCAGCAGGCCTTGTCCCACAAAGCATTTACCTGGGTTGAAAGCGCCATGGGGTCAAAAGGTTTGGCAATGATCCCGATGGCACCGAGGGATGTGTAAAAATCAAGTTCAGCCGACTGCACTTTGGCGGTCATAAAAATCACCGGGGTACTGGCGGTGGTGGTGATCTTGCGCAGTTCAGACAAGGTGGTCGGACCATCCATGTTCGGCATCATGACATCAAGCAAGAGTAAATCAGGAACAAACCCGGCAGCCGCAGCGACAAGTGCTTCGGCGCCGGAACTACAAATTTTTAAGCTCAGTCCACCAACCACTTCTAGTGCGATTTTGGCAACAGCCTGAATATCCAGGTCATCCTCCACATAAAGAATAGTAGTAAGTTTTTTTGCAGACATAAAATCCTTAGTATCAAAAATGCGATTGCCCTAGGCGCGCATCGGGCAAACCAGTCATTGAAATTAATAAAAAGCAACTTCCAACCGACTGAAGAAACTATATCAATAATTAATTAGAAATGCACCCACATTGGACAAAAATTAATTCAAAGAAAAATCGACCCGGTTTGCACTGCCTTTATCGCTGATCGCATTTCCATGAAGTTTAGACGCGGTTAGAAATAATCGTTCCCTGTTGATGCCGCCTTTCTGCAGCAGATAATCACGTACCGTATCGGCACGTCTTTGTGCCAGATTATCTAGGTTTTCCGGGGTGATAACAATATTGCTTAAGATCAGTGCCATGGCTTGTTCTGTTGCCAAAGTTTTGGCAATACCGATCAAATTGCGTGGCTTGGCAAACTTTTCTGCCTGATAAACTTCTTCGATATAGCTTTGGCGATCAGACGCATCAATGACTACCATCTCTTCGTCAATGGACGGGTTCTTTTTTTTCATATCGCGCAACTTCAGCAAGCGTATTTTTTTATCCATGCTCTCTTTGCGCAAACCCTCGGTATCGGTTTGCGGATCGATGCGCCCGGTAATGTCCAGCTTCAGGCCTGCGCGTGCAGTCAAAGCATTTGTCAGGCTGTCGAGCTTACCGCTAGCCGCTGGGGTCAGCGCGAACTGACCGGGTGCAAATTCGACGTAGGCCAGCTCATCTCCGCCGCCAAAAGCAGCGCCCAGCAATGAAAACGGTGCAGTGATCGCTTTGCTGATCAGATTGACGAAGACTTTCACAATGATGCCGCCGACAGAAAACTGAGGGTCTGACAAAGAACCGGAAATCGGCAGATTGATCGCGATTTTCCCGTTATTGTCACGTAACAAAGCCAGCGCCAGATTGACGGGTAAGCTGGTGGCGTCCGGGCTATCAATTTTTTCGCCGAAACTGAGCTGATCCAAGCGAACTTCATTTTCTGCACGCAGCTGCTGGTTTTCTACATGATATGTCACCTGCATCGACAACTGTCCCTTTTCAATGGCATAACCAGCATATTTCGCGGCGTATTGGGTTAAGCGCGTCAGCTGGATACCGCTGGCACTACCGTTAATATCAATAAAAATCGGCGAGCTTAAGGGGTTGACACTGCCGGAAATCAGTAGCGGCGCATCATTATCAATTTTACCTGACAGCTCCAGCTTGGCCGCAAGCGGATTATCAGAGGAAATCGCCCCAATGGTGCCAGCTAATCCGGTCAGGTTGGCTTTGTAATTAGGCTTAATAAAATTATCGGTAAAATTAATATTCCCGCCGCGCAGGGTCGTTTGGGCAATCCGTATTGCTATCGGCGCTGCTGATGAAACTGGGGTGGCAGCCTTCAACGCCAGCCCTGCTTGGGACTGTACTTCAGTCAAGGCCGGGGCGAGCGTAATGCTATTGACCGCATTGCCGGTGATTAATGCTGTTGATGGGGCTGTTGACGGGGCTGTTGACGAAGCGATAGCGAGATCCGAAGCCGCGGGATTTTCCTGCGCCACGATATTTCGTAAATTCAACTTACCTTTGTCAGATAAAATCAGTCGGGCATAGAAATCGTTCAATGCCAGTTTTTTTAGCGAGACTGTGGGTTTGCCGGCGCCGATGCTGGCGTTAATACCTTCTAATTGTATTGATTTCCAATGCAGGAAATCTTCCGCTTCACCATTTCCCAATATCTGAAAATCGTTCAGACTGAGCATACCGTCAAGATTACTGGTCTGCGATTTCTCACCGGGATCACGGATAATCGCACGGCCTTTGGCATTGGCCGTCCCGCGCAATACTTCAACATTAAGTAAATGAGAAAAATACGCTGACAACGCAGCAACGGGTAACACCTGTGCATCGACGTCAAGCGTCATTGTTTTCAGTTGCGGCGACGCGTTCGCAGCCAAAGAGACTTTCCCTTTGTGATTGAGCCTTGATAGCAGCGTCATACTCATCGGCTGGGCCAGATCACTACGGAGATTGTCTGCACTAAAACTAAGCGCATCCGCCTCTATGTTGACGGCTGGCTTGACTGCCTGATCATGAAAAGCAAAGCGACTACCGGTCACCGCGAGATGCCCAAGCGTGAGATTCCAGTCGGCTTGAGCGGGTGTTGTGGCGGTGCTGGCCATGCTAGCCGCGCTGGCAGGTGTTGATTTAC
>JBBQNW010000082.1:0-10762 GCA_038330335.1 Burkholderiales bacterium
CCGATCTCGCCCACTCTTTGTGCCACCGCGGCAAACATGGTAATCATGGCGCCGACTACGGCACCGATAGAAAAAATCACCGACAGACTTAAGCCCAGAATACGGATAAAGGTGGCAAGCGCTTCGCTTTGCTCAGCATAAAACTGGATTTCCGGTTTGGCTTCAATTTGCAAACGCGGATCGGCATCGATGATGCTTTTGATGCTGTCAAATTGACTCTGGTCGGCCAGACGAAACACCATGGTGGAATAGGCATTGCGTCTGAAGGCCGCCATCATCTGTTCGGCATCGCCCCAGATTTCACTGTCAAAACCGGTTTTGCCGGAATCAAATACACCGACCACCAGCCAGTCGCGCTGGGCAAAATGCAGGGTTTCGCCCAGGCCAGCACCGCGAAAACCGCTGGCAATCGAACGCCCAGCGATAATTTCCGAAGTGCCCGGGCGAAACATGCGGCCTTGCATCATCTGCACTTGCGGGCGCAACTCTTTTCCGATCAGCGAGGTGCCGCGCACGGTGACATTGCTGGGTTTGCCGTTGCTGCGCTTAGGCAGGTTATTCAGTACTACCGGCTCTTTGCTGACCAGTTTTTGTCCACTGCCATTGGTTGCAATGCCGGGCAGGCTTTCGATGATCGAGGCTTGCCCGCGTGCGATCCCGCTATTGATTTCGGCACCGGCACCTTTACGCAATAGCAACACGTTATCCGTTTGTCCGGTCGCCACCAGCGTAGCGCGTATGCCTTCGCTCATCATCAGCACGGTGGCAAACACAAACACCACCAGCGCCATGCCGCCGGCAGTCAATAGTGTCGTCACCCGACGCACCCACAGATTGCGCGCGATATAAGAAAGAGGAATCGCCTTCATGCAACGTGCCTCAAGCCATTAACGATATCGATACGGCTCATTTTCCATGCCGGCCAGGTAGCGGCCACTACCCCGACGATCACGCTGGCGAGTAATTGCAGCGCCATAGTGGTGTGGGACACCATAAACGTGGGGAATAAAGTCCCTACAGCCTTGGCAAAAGCGGCCGCAATCGGCAGGGTCACGAGAATACCCAGCCCGCCGCCGATAAGGGCAATCACCAGACTTTCACCAAACAAGAGTTGCACCACAAAACCCGGAGAAAACCCCAGCGCCTTTAAGGTGGCGTATTCGGCCAGGCGTTCGCGCGCGGTCATGGTCATGGTGTTGGCCATGACTGCCATGATGATGACCACGATCACGATACTGACGGCATTAATGGCCACCAGTATCGCCTCGCTCATGGAGACAAAGCCCAGTTGAAACGCCTTCTCGGTTTCGGTCAGGGTCTCGGCCAGGGAATTTTTAAATTGCGCATCGATGCGCTCGGAAATGAGCGGGGCATTGTTGGGTTCATTAATCTGCACCACATACACGCCGACGTAATCGGCGCCCCTGCCTATGCGCTTGCGCGCCGATTCGGCTAAAAATTGCCAGTGAAATAAAAACTGCGACTCATCCGTTTTGGCATCCACCCCATCCCAGATCCCGCGCAAGGTGAAAGTCCAGGTGCCGGGAAAAATCGTGCCACGCAAGGGAATCTGGTCACCGATTTTCCAGCCGTACTGGTTCGCCAGTTTACGGCCAACAATGGCACCTTGGCGATCCAGCAAAAAGGCTTTTTTCTCTGTGTCTTTGAGCACGTACTCTGGGTAAAGCGCAAGATAACTGGCCGGCTCTACCGCAAACTGCGGAAAAAAATTGCGCTCGGTGATATAGACACCGCCAAACCAGTTGGACCAGCTAATGCCGGTGACGCCTTCGACCGTCTTGAGCCGTTCGGCATAATTGAGCGGTAGCGGAAAGGTCAGCGAAATCGCATTCCGGGTGATCAAACGGGTGCTGGAGGTGCCATCGACGCCGGCATACCAGGCGTCGATGATGGTGCGCAATAAGCCAAAAGCACAAATTGCCACGATCAGACCGACCATGGTCAGCAAGGTGCGCAATTTGTGGCGAAAGGCGTTTTTCAGCAGCAGACGAAAAATGAACATAACCGGCTTAGTGTGGCTTCAGAGTATTTATTGATATGGGTGCTTATTGCGGTAAATGATGCGCTGGCGGAACAGCAAGCGCTATCGCAGCGTCCGGCACCAGCACGCCTTTTTCCAGGTGAATCAGGCGTTTGGCGCGTGCTGCCGCTTTCGGGTCATGCGTCACCATGACGATGGTTTTACCTAGATCGGTATGCAACTCTTCCAGCAAATCGAGCACTTCGCCGGCAGTCACTCTATCAAGATCACCGGTCGGTTCATCGGCTACGATCAGGGTCGGGTCGGTCACCAGCGCACGGGCTATCGCTACCCTTTGTTGCTGGCCGCCGGAAAGCTCATTGGGATAGTGATCCATACGATCGGTCAGGCTGACCATGCCGAGCGCCGCTTCCACATGTTCTTTGCGTTGTGCGCGGGACAAGCTGGTTAATAACAAGGGCAGTTCAACATTTTCAAATGCGGTCAGAACCGGCATCAGATTGTAAAACTGGAAAATGAATCCGACATTGGCAGCACGCCAGTCGGCCAGCTCGCCCTCGCTTAAATTGGCTATATTGACGCCGCCGATTTCAATGCTGCCGCTAGTCGGTTTGTCGATGCCCGCAATCAGATTGAGCAAGGTGCTTTTGCCCGAGCCACTGGGGCCCATCAGTGCGATAAACTCTCCGGCATACACGTCCAGATCGACGCCTTCCAGCACCGGAATAATTTGCCCGCCACGCACATACGTTTTATTCAGATGATGGATGCGGATCAGCGCTTCTCCGGCGTTGGCGTTGGCGTTGGCGTTGGCGTCGGCGTTGGCGCTCATTTGCCGGCCACCACAATTTTACTACCGGCCTTGATTTTTTCGCCAGGCGACAGCACCAGTTTGTCGCCGGAAGTTAGCGCGCCGGTGACTTCCACATTCTCGCCAATCTTGCGCCCCAGCGTGACGGCGACCGCATCAACACTATCGTCTTTGATGCGAAACACCCATTTTTTACCCTCGCGCTCGACCACGGCTTTGGGATTTAACGCCAGCAAAGGCTTTTGATCGGCATCGGTCACGGCTTGCGACAAAATGGTGACCTTGGCGCTCATTTCCGGCAAGATGCGCGCATCTAGCTTTTCAAAGCGTATTTTCGTCATCACCGTTGCCTTAGCGCGGTCTACCGTGGGCACGATACCGACGATACTGCCGCGAAAGCGGCTATCCGGCAAGGCATCAAGCGTGATCTCGACCGGCTGCCCAATTTTCGCTTTGGCCAGATTACTTTCCGAGACATCGGCTTCAACTTCCAGTGTACTCATATCGGCCATCGTCACGACCGCGCCCTGGGTCCCTGCGGCACTGGAAAATGGCGTAATAATATCGCCCACGTTGGCATTTTTCACCAGTACCACGCCATCAAACGGGGCGCGAATTTCGGTGAAATCCTGATTCACTTGCTGCACGTTCCGCTGTGCCTGCGAGACGGCCACCGCCGCCTGCGCCAGCCTGACTGCGGCCTTAGACGCATTCACGCGTCTGTTTGCACTATCGAGCGCCTGAGGCGAGACAAAGCCCTGTGCTTTCAAGCCCAAAGCCCGTTGATATTCCGATTCTGCATTGACCAGCTCGACATTGGCCTGCGCCACGCCAGCTTCTGACTGACGGATACCGGCCTGGGCTTGCGCCATTGCGGCCTGCACATCACTGGCATCGAGCCGGGCCAATACTTCGCCCTGCTTAACCTGGCTGCCTTCACGTACATTCAGTAGCACCAGACGTCCGGTCGCTTTACTGGCAACGGCAGCGCGCCGCTGTGCCACCACATAACCGGAAGCCGTCAGTTGCGCATACTGCTGTGAAGGGTAAGTGGTGACTACCGAGGTCGCTTGCACCTCGGTTTTACCCGGTCGCAAGAAAAATCCGGCGACCAGCAGCAAAACAATAGCAATAACGACCCAGCGCATCCACCGGCGCTTTTTACCGGCGACGTTGCCGCCACGGTCAATTTTCAGTTGTTTGAGCCCGGATGTCGTCGATGCGGACGCTACCGGCGGTACAGGAGGTGTGGCAGAAGGTGCAGTCATGGAATGTCAGCTTCAATAAAAAGGAAGGGGGAATACGCGAAAGAATTCTACACCGATTAGCTTTTTGGCAGCACTTTAGCGCATCAAATAGCGTGGAAATAGCGCGTTGTACCGCAAATGTGCGGGATAATTACGTTTTACACCGCACTTGCATTTTCACCTATCGCCCATGACACGCAAACCCCGCACCAACGACCAGGAAGAACCTGAACATCCTGAAGTCTCCATCTCAGAATTTCGGGGAGTCCGCTCACTACATCTGAGCAACGACCTCAGCGGCGATACCAGTTGTGCCGCCATTCAGGGATCAATGCGCATGGCCGTGCCGGAACAGATAGAGCTGGAATATGTGCAACAAATGATGATGTGGATGTTATTTAACGACACGCCGCAGCATATCGCTCAATTAGGTCTGGGTGCGGCCACACTGAGCAAGTTTTGTTATCGTTATTTTCCCGATGCCAAGGTCAGCGCGATTGAATTAAATCCCAAGGTCATTGCCATGTGCCAGGAACAATTTCATTTGCCAGAAAACGATGCTCGCTTAAACGTCATAGAGATGAACGCCCTCGATTTTGTGCTCAACCCGGCCAGACACGGCAGCCTCGATGTCTTGCAGGTCGATTTATATGATGCCCAAGCGCAGGGTCCGGTGCTGGATAGTCCCGAGTTTTATCAAGCTTGTGCAGATTGCCTGAGCGATGACGGCATGATGACGGTGAATTTATTTTCCAGTGCCGAAAACCGCATCAAAAACCTGGCGGCGATGGAACTGGCCTTTGATGCCGTGGTCTGGCTGCCAGAAGTCCATGATGCCAATGTCGTGGTGATAGCCTTTAAAAGGGCGCCTGAGATCGATTTTGCCGTACTGTATCAACGCGCCGCTATCATCCGGGTAAATTACAAACTACCGGCAGCGTATTGGGTCAATGGACTGAAAGACTGGATGATGCCAGATATTAACGAGTAAGAAGCTGCACGTCGGCGTTGCCTGCATCAATACAAGATAGACGAAAAAAAACGCTGCGGATCTTAAGGCTAAGATCAGCAGCGTTGCTCGTCATCCGGCTACATCAGTAACATTAGTTGCGTTACATTAGTTGCGGATAATTCTTTTGTATTCGTTAGTACGGGTATCGATTTCGATCATATCGTCCTGGCTGACAAACAATGGCACCTGAACATTATGGCAATGCGCTTCAATCGCATTTTCGATCTTGGCTTCTTTCAAGACGTTACCTGAAGTATTACCTTTAATTGCAGGCTCAGAGTAAATCACCTGACGAACGATGGTCGTCGGCAACTCGACGGAAATCGCTTTACCATCATAAAAAATAGCTTCACATTCCATGCCATCTTTCAGGTAATGCAAGGCATCGCCCAGGTTTTCTTCTTCGATTTCATACTGTTCAAACTCGGCGTCCATGAATACATATAGAGGATCAGCGAAATAAGTATACGTCACAGGTTTTTTATCGAGGACAACGACATCAAACTTGTCATCGCCACGGAAAACGTTTTCCTGAGGACTATTTGTCAACAGATTTTTCATCTTCCACTTATAGGTGAAGCCCGTGCGGCTTGATCCATTGACATCAGAGCGCAGCACGATCATAGGCTTGCTATCGACCATAATAATGTTGCCAACACGAATTTCTTTTGCAGGTTTCATAGTAAATATACGTAAAAAGTAGGTTGCATAAAAAATCATCTGTCGCCTACTGGCAAAAAGCACCGCAAGCCCACGTCTGATTGAATTTTAAAATACGTTAAAATTTAACCGCATATTTTACCGCATATTTTGCCGTCATTTACCGAACTGTGGCGGCAAACTTGAGTAAATTAGTGGCCAGATCGCCATTTTCCCGCAATTGACGCTGCCAGGCCTCGGACTTTTTAGCAATTTTTGACATGTCGGCCTGCAATGCCAGCCAGATCCCGGCCCAATCCACTGGTATTTTTTCGGCGCCATTCCAGGCCACAGAAAATGCCCGCAAACTGTCGGTGTCGGCTGCATAAATTTGCAAAAATGCATTTAATTTTTTATGATGCAAATTTTCATCTTGCGGATAGATATGCCAGATAAAAGGCTTATTTGCCCACTGAGCACGCACGAAGGAATCTTCTCCCCGCACAAAATTAAAGTCACATGCCCACAACAGCTTGTCATAATCAGGCTGGGGAATAAACGGCAGTACGCGCAGCGTGAGCGCCCCCCGGGTCGCGCTCGCCCCCGCCTTCGCCTGCCCCGAAGCGCCGATAAAGGCCTGAACCGCATCAGCAGCAACCCCTTCCGGCACCAGGCAAGTCATCGCGGTATCACTGTGTTGCCATACATCGAATAAAGCGGCAACCGGTGCCTGCGGATAGCAAAACAAGGACACCTTCAGGGACGCCATCTCTGTTGGTGTGACGCCAAATTGCGCAAGGAAAGCCGCCATCGCTACCGGGTCGGATTGGAATTGCTGGCGTTGCTGAGCTAATGTAGATTCGAGCAGCAAACCACCGGTTTTACGGTTGAAGCCGGGAAAGAAAAAATATTTCGTTAACGCCAGTCGGGGGTGAGGAGACGACAAGGTATGGCAACCTTCCACCCACTCTTCGGCAGTCAGCCCCTCCAGATTAAGCCATACCGGTCGAGGCCTGCATTCTGCCATCGCCGCAATATAAGCCGGCGGGATATCGCAGGCAAAAAACTCTATCACGATATCAGCCACGTCATCTGCGGTAAAACCTCCGTCCTGGTTGCGCCAATGCCGTACCGTCACGCCCGCAATCTGCTGAATGTCGGCAGCGATAACAACGTCAGGGCAAATCCGCTGAAAACTAGATAAATCGTCCACCCATAAGGTGACGGCAATGCTGTGTTCTTGCTCCAGCTGTTTCGCCAGACGCCAGCAAATTCCGATGTCGCCATAGTTATCAACGACTTTGCAAAACAAGGCCAGTGTTGTTTGATGTGTCTTTACATGCATGTTTAATGTTTGAAAATGCCGATGAGGGCATTGATGGAATATTGAAAAGCAAACATCTAGCGGAACTCAGTTGCTAACTCAGTTGCTAACTCAGTTGCTAACTCAGTTGCTAACTTAGTTGCAAATTAACCTGCAAATTAACCTGCTAATTTACCGGTGAGTTCACTGCTTAACGATAATGGTTCTTCCACTCGCGCAATGCGGCAAAATGACTGACCTCATCCTGTATCGCCGGGATTTTTCCAGCGGCCAGCAAGCGCGTAATCACCGCTGCTTCCCGGCTTCTTAAAAAAGGATTGGTTTGTTTTTCCAGGCCGATCTGACCTGGCACTGTCGGTATTCCCTGCTCTCTTTTGCTTTGTTCTCTGGTGATTCTTTCAAGCAAAGCCTGATTGCCGGGCTCGACCTCCCGCGCAAAGCGCAAGTTAGCCATCGTATATTCGTGCGCGCAATACACTAAAGTATCATCCGGTAGCGCCGCCAGTTTATCCAGCGACGTGAGCATCTGGCCTGCGGTCCCTTCAAACAGGCGACCGCAGCCACCGGCAAACAGCGTGTCGCCGCAAAATAGCCAGTGCTGTGAGGGAGAAAAATAGGCAATATGGCCCGCAGTATGACCAGGTACATCGATGACGTGTAAAGTCATCTCTGGCTGTGACAAATGCAGTTGATCACCTTGCTTTAGTGAATCTGTCACTGCCGCAATGTTGTCATTGGCAGGGCCATACACCGGCACTGCGGTATGTTTCAATAATGCAGGTACGCCACCGATATGGTCAGCGTGATGATGTGTCAGTAAAATAGCGCATAGCACTAACTGATGCTGTGCCAGAGCCGCCAGAATCGGGGTCGCATCACCAGGGTCGACCACCACGGCATGTTTGCCGTCATGGATAATCCACAGATAGTTGTCGTCAAATGCAGGGACAGTTAATATACTCAGGGTATTGTTCATAGCAGGGCTGAAAGGGTTAGACGCGTTGAATCATCCCATTATAGACTTAGGTAGCTGGTTCGAGCAGCCAACGGGCAGCTATATCCGCGCATGGGAACAGACACTTCTGGACCAGATGACGGTGGATATTTTCGGCTTTAATGCATTGCAAATAGGCCAGCCACAGATCAATGCACTGGCCGCCAACCGCATGCCGCATAAGTGGCTGACGAACACCAGCCTGGCAAATCTGCGGGAAAATTCGGCGGCACCTATCGTATTGCTGCACGATTTTGCCGAACTGCCTTTTGCTTCACAAAGCATTGATCTGGTGGTCTTGCCGCATGTGCTGGAATTTGCCGCGGAGCCGCATCAGGTATTGCGTGAAGTGGAGCGGATTCTGATTCCTGAAGGCCGGGTGATCATCAGCGGCTTTAATCGCACCAGCTTATGGGGGGCAGGACAGGCAGCGGGACGCCTGACCGGGCGACATTTCCTGCCCAAAGAAGGCGAATTTATCAGTGCTACACGCATGAAAGACTGGTTAAAACTATTAAATATGGAAGTCAGGCAAACGGATTTTGGCTGTTATGCACCACCGTTTTCAACCGAAAAATGGCTGCAACGCTGCGCTTTTATGGAAAAAATAGGCGAGCGCTGGTGGCCTTTTCTGGGCGCGGTGTATATGATGCAGGCAATTAAAAGGGTAAAAGGAATGCACCTGATTGGCCCTGTATGGAAACAAAAACGCAGACCCAAAGGACTGGCAGTACCCGCCGCCAACAAAGTGAACAAGCGCGATCGCTGAAGCAGATCACCAGACCAAAGCAATCAGCTCGACTATAAGCGAGACGAATCAGCGAGACGAATCAGCCAACTCCATAAGTTAAAAAAATAAGTTAAAAAAGTAGGTTAAAAAAATAAGTAAAAATACGCCAGGTCAGCATGCGACATGAAAATGAACAGACAGAAACAAGTGAAATAAGTAAAAATGGACAAAATTAATATTTATACAGACGGTGCCTGCAAGGGCAACCCTGGCGTTGGTGGCTGGGGTGCTTTACTGGTCTCGGGAACAAAAGAAAAAGAGCTATTTGGCGGCGAAAAAGAAAGCACCAATAACCGCATGGAGTTGATGGCGGTGATACAAGCCTTAGGCGTGTTAAAACGCCCTTGTGAGATCGTGCTACATACCGACAGTCAGTATGTGTTGAAAGGGATCACCGAGTGGATACAAGGCTGGAAAGCCAAGGGATGGAAAACTGCAGCCAGAACGCCGGTCAAAAACGTCGATTTATGGCAAGCACTGGATCAGGCACGTACAAGCCATAAAATCGAATGGAAATGGGTCAAGGGGCATTCGGGACACGATGGCAATGAACGCGCCGATCAGTTAGCCAACCGCGGCGTAGAATCGGTTTTGTAATCAAGAAAATGCTGTAAAAATCGGCTCTGCCGGGCGGTTTATAGATTTTCCAAGCCAGCTTTTTTATCGTCAACGCGAGTTTCTATAGGTACGCCAGATGTGCCGAGGCTGGCAGTAACGCGACAGATCTGCGGTACTGCTTGCCACCTCAGAACGCCCTCGCTCGAAGGCGTTCTGCAATACCGGCACTTGCGTAATCAGTTTTTGATGCTGTTCACAATGCTCCAGAATGTCTGCTGAATTGATGTGCGCCGTCAATAACTCTCGGCGCTGAAACTGCGCTTGCATCTGCCTGACAAGGGCTTCCCATGTTTTAGCGATGATTGCGCCGCTTCATGTAATTCTTTGACTAGCGTGACAAGCGCAAAGTGATCCCGCTCAATCAGCGCATTGCCGAGGCTGCGCTCATTTGACGATGAAAAAAATCCATATTTCCTACCTATCAATCATCTGCCAAAACAATAAAACAATGCGGCCTGTTATCTGAAAACTGCTTTTTTACAACTTGGCAATGCAATAACATCACAGCTTCGGCATGACTGACTGACAAGTGAGCCTCTGCGTGTCGCCGGCAGGCAATTTAGTGCAAATATCATTCAATTGCAAAGCCGTCTTGCGCATGGCACTCTGGTGCCTGCCGTCCTTATTCCATTCGCTAAGTTTCTTCGCCATGCGTTCCAGCGCATTACGGTTACGCTCATAAAACGCATTTTCTGTCGCCCCGAGCTCACCCACGACACTATTGAGCGCAGCTTGTATGCGCACCTCGTCAGCCGGGCTCAGTTCGATGATATTGATCACATAATTCACACCCCACTGGAGCCGGGTTGCCGGGCCTTTAGCCGCGCGGTAGGCTTGCTCATACCAATTGAGCGCCGCCAGCTTATCGCCGCGCTGCCTGGCGTTTGCGCCTAAAGTTGACATGAAGTAATACGGTGAATGCGAGCGCTTTAGCTCAGCCGTTAACAAAACATCGGATTCGCCCAGCAAGCCGGCATCGGTCAGGGCATGCGCCGCCGCATTCACGACCGACTGACGCTCATAAGCATCAGTCGTGGCTTGCTCGAGTTGACTCACACGCTTTTGCACTTGTTTTTGCCATGCCGCATCGGGTTTGCGCTTATCCATTGTGGCGATGGCAATCTGGCCGCTGAGCGCAGCGAGACGATCCGTTTTCGAAAGCGTGGCATCGTCCGCCAGCCTGATCAAGGCGCTATTCCATGCCGCCTCCAGTGCCGTGCGTGAGGCCGTTTTCACCGGCGCTAAAAATAGGATTACATCAGCCGGTGCGCCGGCCAGAATATCCATATTCTCGCGCGCAACAGTAACGGCTGCCAGCGCCTTCA
>JBBQNW010000083.1:0-10738 GCA_038330335.1 Burkholderiales bacterium
GGCGCTGTCCCTGGTGGGCTTGACGCATGCCGAGAGCAAGCGGCCCAATGAGATTTCGGGCGGCATGAAGCAGCGTGTCGGTATTGCCCGAGCCCTGGCGATCGAACCTAAAGTCTTGCTAATGGATGAGCCTTTCGGTGCACTCGATGCGCTCACCCGGGCCCATTTGCAGGATGAATTGCTCAAAATCGTCGCCAAAACCGAGTCCACCGTGGTGATGGTGACGCATGATGTCGATGAGGCGGTGTTGTTGTCTGACCGTATCGTGATGATGACCAACGGGCCGGCGGCCACCATTGGCGACATTCTGGATGTACAGTTAGCGCGACCGCGTGAGCGGGTGGCACTATCGCAAAATCCTCTGTATGCAGAATATCGCAGCGCGGTGTTGGAATTTTTGTATCATCGCCAGGCGCATCCGGCCAGGGATGCTGCCTAAAAAGCGCCGGGATGCGTGACAACCTCGCGCTTCTTATTTTTTTAGCTTATTTTCAGCTTATTTTGGGTTTATTTCCAGTTGCAGTCGTCGGCATGGTCGCGCACCATGCCGATCGCTTGCATGTAAGCATAAATGATGGTGGAACCGACGAATTTGAAACCCCGTTTTACCAGATCTTTTGAGATGCGATCGGATAAGTCGGTTTTAATAATCCGTGCGCCGTGATTTTGTATTGCTTCGCCACCGACGTAGGCCCACAGGTAGGCGTCCAGCCCGCCGGTTTCTTCACATAGACGCAAATACGCCTGCGCATTCGTGATCGCCGCAGCGATTTTCAGGCGATTGCGTACGATACCTGCATTGCCTAATAATCCGGCGACTTTCTCTGCATCGTAATGCGCGATTTTATCGGCATCCCAGTCGTCAAACGCCAGGCGATAATTGTCGCGCTTATTTAATATGGTTTCCCAGCTTAAACCCGCTTGCGCCCCTTCCAATATCAGCATCTCGAACAGGCGTTTCTCATCATGGCAGGCAATGCCCCACTCATGATCATGGTAGTCAAGATACAGGGGATTGGCCGGATTGGCCCAGGCGCAGCGGGTGATGCTCATCAGGTATTCCTGTCGGTAATAGAGGCAGTCATTGCGCGATTTTCTAAGGGAAGGCGCGCACAATGAGTAAGTTTTAGTATATTAAAAACATTGACACATTTTTATCAGCTGTCATGATTAGGGCTTAAGCAAAATCATCCAGAATCACCCAGAATCACCCAGAATCACCCAGAATCACCCCGAGCCACCCCAACTATCCGGCACGGCTTGCCGGCGCTGCCGGGGCGGTTTTCAGGTGAGCGAAATATTTTACCTGTAAGCCTAATCTCTCATGAAAAAACCTGTCATGAAAAATCTTCGTCTGGCCGCTGCGCTACTCTTGTTAACTGCACTCTCAGCTTGCGGCGGCGGTGGCGGTGCTGCTGCAGGTACCTGTTCGGGCAGCACTGCCGTCTGTCAGGGAGCCGTCTCTGTTACGCTGCCTTTTACTGATCCCGTCTTGCCGGACTCGGGCACCGTGCAGAACCTGTGCCAGGCGCCCAGAACCGGCACCGATCCTTTTAACGGTAATTTGCCGTATCCCGACAAGCCGGGGACGCTGGCCAGTGAAAAACTCTGGCTGCGTTCCTGGATTGATGAAACTTATCTCTGGTATCGGGAGGTGCCGGCGAATCTCGACCCGGTTAATTATGCCACTGCCATCGATTATTTTAATGTCTTAAAAACGTCGGCCATCACCAGTTCAGGCAAAGCCAGGGATCAGTTTCATTTTACTTACCCGAGTGCCGAGTGGGATGCTATTTCACAGCAGGGCGTGGAACTCGGTTATGGCATCAGTTGGTCCAGAAGCGGCACGGTGCCGCGCAAACGGGTGGTGGCGATTGTTGAACCAGGCTCGTCTGCCGATCAGGCGGGGGTGCGCCGCGGCGATCAGCTGCTCATGATTGACGGTGTTGATTATGTCAATGCGCTAGACAGTGCCAGTGTTGATATCATCAACAAAGGCTTATTTCCACCATCGGTAGGTGAAATCCACACCCTGATATTGACGCGCAATGGTATTAACGTCAGTGCCAGTCTGGTCGCCGCCAATGTCGCGGCCACACCGGTACAAAATACAGGCGTTATTAACACACCGACCGGCCAGGTCGGTTACCTGACCTTTAATGACCATAATGCGCTCGCCGAGTTGCAGCTAATTAATTCCATTACGATGTTGAAAGCGGCCGGTGTCAGCGATCTGGTGCTGGACTTACGCTATAACGGCGGCGGTCTGTTGTTTATCGCTAGTGAATTGGCGTATATGATCGCCGGTCCGGACGCGACCGCGGGCAAGACTTTTGAGCAAATCCAATACAACGACAAGATCAAAGCCGAAGCGCCTACGCCTTTTCTGGCAACGGCCTTCGGCTTTTCAGCAACTAAAGGTCAGGCATTACCTTATCTTGGCTTGAAAAAAGTCAGTATCCTGACCAGCGCCGGCACCTGTTCTGCCAGCGAAGCGATCATTAACAGCTTGCAGGGCATTGATGTTGAGGTCACTCTGATCGGTGCTCAAACCTGCGGTAAACCGTATGGTTTTTACCCGACACCTAATTGCGGCACAACGTATTTCGCGATTCAATTCAAGGGCATCAATAACAAGGGTTTTGGCGACTATTCTGACGGTATTCCCGCTACCTGCACTGTGGCCGACGATTTTACGCATGCCCTAGGCGACGTCGCAGAAGCCCAGTTGGCCGCCGCCCTGACTTATCGCAGTACCAAGGTTTGTCCGGCTGTCAGTAGCGGCGCCATTCTGCAAAGTGGTACTGCGGGACATCAACTGTCATTCGTCAGGCCGGCCATGAAAGAAATCGCGATCTACAGCAAACTGAAATGAAAACCGGAAAAATCATCAGGATCAAGCACGCGGTGCTATTGGCGTTGTTGCCACTGGCGTTCAGTGCCTGTCAGGCGGTGAACCCTGCACCCGGCGTGCCGGCGCGTTTGCAGCCGATGACAGGCGAGGCCCAGCGCGCTGCGTATCAGGAATTAAATGAAGTGACGGCCAGGATGCTGGGTTTAGCGAGTGTGACTCTGGCAGAGCGTAGTCTGATCGACAGCAGCCAGTTTGCCTATGCCAGAACAGCGCGTTACGATGCTGCTGGCCTGATGCTGCAAGGTCGCGTGATCGAGTCTCCGCGAATTTTTAGGCTGCTGCTGCGTGAACAGAAATGTTGGCTGCTGGATCAAACCACCGCGCAACAAATATGCTTGAAGCATGCCAAGTGTGTCGCCGAATAAACCAGGTTGCTGATGGGGTACACCAGCCATGTCAGCGGATTAGCTGGGAAAATTCTGTATTTTTGTATAAATTGCGTAAATTGTGTAATTTGTGTAAGTTTGGCGGCGCTCATTGCGACTGTATTTAATACAACTGCATTTAATACAACTACATTTAATACAACTGTATTTAATGCAACTTTATTTAGTGCGGTAACGCGGCGCGCCGTCCGGGTTTGCCTTACTGTCCGCCAGAACGCTAATTCACCAAAATGACACCATGAAAAAAAGAGAATTCATCCTTTCCGTCGCTGCCGCTGCTATCAGCCTGGCGTCTGCGCGTTTATTCGCACAACAGGCTCAGTCGGCACCACCGGCCAAGGAGACAAAGGGCGCGCAAAAATTCACTTTGCAAGGGATTGATGTCAATGGAAAAAAACTCGCCTTGAGCGATTTTTCAGGCAAAACCGTGCTGCTGAGCTTTTTTACCGCTGGTTGCAGTTTATGTTCGCGCGATTTGAAACTGATGCGTGAATTCTATGTCGGCAATGTGAAGCGAAATTTTGTCTTGCTGGCGATTAATATCGATCAGGATAAAAAAGATTTTGACGCCTACAATCAACTGATTGCGCTGGCGATTCCCCAGGAACAACGACTGCCAACGGTCTGGCGCAATGCGCCGGATCATAAAGACAATTTTGGTGTCATCACGCGTGAACCTACGCATTTTGTAATTAACAAAAAAAGTCAGTTGGTGTTTAAGCGGGAAGGTAGTTTTTTACCTGGCGACTGGGATACTTTATGGGAGTCGCTGGATGCCTGAATGAGTATGTTTACTTGCTTGATTACGCCAATAATAAAAAAACGCAGGTTCATCACTGAACCTGCGTTTTTTATTGAGCTGTTACCAGACACCGTTTTTCGCCTCGCTCATCGTACAAAACGCGCTAGACCTTACTAAACTTAGTAAGCGAAGCAGGCGGAAAACCTGTGAAGCTGATTACACCACCATAGTCTGGTGCTCATCGCCCACGCGGGCGCGGATGGTGCCGATACTAAAGACTGTTTCGCCAGCGGCAGTTAATTGCGCCATGGCTGCATCAGCGATCTCGGCCGCCACTATCACTACCATGCCGATACCGCAGTTGAAGACGCGGTGCATTTCTGCATCGGCCACGCCGCCGTGTTGTTGTAACCAGGCGAACAGGGGCGGTAATTCCCACGTGCTGCTGTCGAGCACGGCAGTGAGTTTGTCACCCAGTACGCGCGGGACATTTTCTACCAGACCACCACCGGTGATGTGCGCCATGCCCTTGACTTCCATACTGCTCATCAATGCCAGCAAAGGTTTGACGTAGATGCGCGTAGGCGCGATCAGGGCGTCGGCCAGGGTACGGCCATGGAAATCGGCATTCAGGTCAGGGTTGGCCACTTCAATGATCTTGCGTACCAGCGAAAAACCATTCGAGTGGATGCCGGACGAGGCCAGACCCAGAATTACATCGCCGGGCGTGATTTTGCTGCCATCAATAATTTTTGATTTTTCGACTGCGCCGACGGCAAAACCTGCCAGATCGTATTCGCCTTCCGGGTACATCGATGGCATTTCAGCGGTTTCGCCACCGATCAGGGCACAACCGGCTTGTTCGCAACCGAAGGCCACGCCTTTGATGACGTCGGTGGCGGTTGCTACATCGAGCTTGCCGCAGGCGAAGTAATCAAGGAAAAACAAAGGCTCGGCACCTTGTACCAGAATATCGTTGACGCTCATGGCGACCAGATCGATACCAACCGTGTCGTGACGGTTTAAATGAAATGCCAGCTTTAACTTGGTACCGACACCATCGGTGCCAGAGACCAGTACCGGCTCTTTGTATTTTTTGCTGACTTCAAACATGGCGCCAAAGCCGCCGATGCCAGCCATGACACCTTCACGCATAGTGCGTTTGGCAAAGGGCTTGATGGCGTCAACGAGCGCATCGCCAGCGACCATATCCACGCCGGCATCGGCATAGGACAGGGAGACAGGCGTAGAAACAGGAGTAGAAGCTGGTTTAGAAGTGCTCATGATTTTCGTCAGTAGGGGGCGTGAGGCGGTAAAATAGCAGGATTGCCAGAAAATTGACCGGCAAAACCGCTATTTTAACAAAACGATCCGTCCTTCACCTAGTTTTTGACTTTTGAAGCGACGATAACCCATGGGACATCATGTCATTTTCATTTACTGCAGAGCAAAAGCAATCCGCCGCCTGGCTGCTGCTGGCGCTTGCCCTGATAGTGTTGATCTTGTTGCTGGGGCCGATACTGATGCCGTTTATCGTCGCAGCGATCCTCGCGTATGTGCTGAACCCCTGGCTAGACCGGCTTTGCGCCTGGCGCTGGAAAAGAATTTTTCTGCCGCGCGCGGTCGCCGCGACTTTACTGATCGTGCTGCTCATTACGGTGTTGCTGGCGATACTGCTGATCATGGTGCCGATCCTGGAAAAACAGATTCCGCAGTTGCAAAACCAGATTCCGCTATTTTTTGATAAATTAAATGAAGTGCTCAGCCCCATGTTGCAGGACCTGGGGCTGAGCATTAAACTCGACAGCCACGCCATTCGCGTCATGCTGACCGAGCAACTGACAACCAGCGGTGAAATGATAGGCAAGGCGGCGCTGTCGTCGATACGGGTAGGCGGAACCGTGGTGTTCGGCATGCTCGCCAATCTGATGCTGATACCGGTGGTGCTGTTTTATCTGCTGATGGACTGGCACTCGCTGCTCAGTCGCCTGGAAAATTTTGTGCCGCGCCGCTGGCTGCGTGCGACGCTCGCTTCGATTAGCGAAGTCGATAGTATCCTGGCGCAGTATTTACGCGGCCAGATCATGGTGATGCTGGCATTGGCAGTGTATTATTCTGCGGCGCTGTCACTGGTGCATTTCGATTTAGCCTTGCCAGTGGGGATTATTACCGGATTGCTGGTCTTTATTCCGTATCTTGGCTACGCTCTTGGCCTGGTGCTGGCGTTAATCGGCGCCGTGCTGCAATTCGGTGATTTGCACGGGCTGGCTGCGATTGCGATCGTGTATGGCATCGGGCAAGTGCTGGAATCGTTTGTCCTGACGCCGCGTCTGGTGGGTGAGCGCATTGGCCTGCATCCGCTGACGGTGATTTTTGCCCTGATGGCGTTTGGCCAGTTGTTTGGCTTTATCGGCGTCCTGGTGGCATTGCCGGCATCGGCGATCGTCGCGGTGGGGGTTAAACATTTGCGCCTGTCGTATTTAAACAGTTCTTTTTATCGTCACTCATGAAGCAACTTCTGCTTGATCTCGATGTAGATAAATCGCCATCGCTGGACACCTTCGTGGTTGGCCAGAATGCCGAGTTGGCACAATTGCTGAGCCTGTTTGCCAGCCGTACTGCCAGCCAGTATGGCGAGCGTTTCGTGTATTTATGGGGCGAGGCAGGGGCGGGTAAAACGCATTTGCTGCATGCTCTGGCCGACAGCGGGAATGCGCGTTATATCACGCCGGAGGCGCCGGAAAGCGCGTTTGTGCACACCCCCGAGATTACTTTATATCTGCTCGACGATTGCGAGAGACTGTCGCCCGCAGCGCAGATTGATGCCTTTGCCCTGTTTAACGAGATCCGCGCCCATGGCGGTTTTCTGGTCGCCGCCGGCAATCATCCGCCGATGATGTTAAATCTGCGTGAAGATTTACGCACGCGCTTCGGCTGGGGCTTGATTTATCAGGTGCATGAGCTTACCGACGAGGATAAAATAGACGCGCTGGAACGCTCTGCGCATGCCCGGGGTATGACGATTTCTAGCGGCGTGTTACCCTATCTGATTACACATTCGCGCCGCGATATGAGTTCGCTGACTCAGATGCTTGATCAGCTGGATCAATATTCTCTGGAAACCAAACGGCCGATTACCTTGCCGCTGCTGCGCGAAGTCCTCAATGAGTCACAGCATTGAGTTAGGTCAATGAGTGAGGTCAATGAGTGAGGTCAATGAGGTCAATGTAAGTTCTGTCAACCAGTGCTATCAATAAGTTACCTCAATCCGTTACAGAAATATTGCAGAACTAAGTTACAGAACTAAGTTACAGATCTAAGTTACAGAACTAAGTTACACAAATAAGTTACAGAACTAAGTTACAGAAATAAGTTACAGAAATAAGTTGCACAAACAAACCAGATCCCGCTCTGTACGCTCAACCAGTTAAGTTAAATTAAGTTAGATTGAATTCGATTCATGCGCAATATCGCTCTGTTTGATCTCGATCACACATTAATTCCTATCGATTCCGATTACGAATGGGGGCAGTTTTTAAGCCGTATCGGTGCCGTTGATGCCGATACTTTCGCACGCCGGAATGCTGATTTTTTTGCCCAGTATCAGGCCGGAACGCTTGATCCGGTCGAATATCTGGAATTCGCGCTGGGTACTCTGGCGCAGTTTCCGCGTACGCAACTGGACCAATGGCATGCGCAATTCATGCAGGAAGTGATTAACCCCGCCCTGTTACCCGCGGCCCGTGAGCTGATACAGCAGCATCAGGCACAAGGCGATCTGATTGCCATCATCACGGCCACCAATCGTTTCGTGACGGCGCCGATCGCCAGTGCGTTTGGGGTCGATCACCTGATCGCGGCCGAACCTGAACGCGACGCCGACGGAAAAATTACCGGTAAACTGCTTGGCGTGCCCACTTCCGGTGCCGGTAAAGTCAGCCATTTGCATACCTGGCTGGCAGCGCAGGGCAAGCAACTCAGCGATTTTCCTGTGAGTTATTTCTATAGCGATTCGCAAAATGATATTCCTTTGCTCTCGATCGTGACGCATCCTGTGGCAACCAACCCCAATGCCATACTGAGCGCCCATGCCCATACTCAGGGCTGGCCCATCCTTCATTTATTCAACGTGCAATGATCAAGAAATTTATTCGTAAAATACTCGGCGTCAGAAACAAGGCAGAGGATGCCGGCGGCAATCGCAAGCCTACCGTGCTCAGTGCCAAAGAACATGGCATTAATCCGCAGCTACTGTCATCGAATGCGATCCGGGTCACCCAGACCTTGCAGGAAAACGGCTTTAAGGCGTTTGTGGTCGGTGGTGCCGTGCGCGATCTGTTATTGGGTGTGAAGCCCAAGGATTTCGATATCGCCACCAATGCCACGCCCGAGCAGGTCAAGCGCCTGTTCCGGCGCGCGTTTATTATCGGCCGGCGCTTCCAGATTGTGCATGTGATGTTTGGTCAGGATTTGCTTGAGGTCACCACGTTCCGTGGTGCCGCCAGCGATGGTTCACCCAAGGACGAGCATGGACGCGTGCTGCGCGACAATACCTTTGGTGAGCAGCATGAAGATGCGGTGCGCCGCGACTTCACCATCAATGCCATGTATTACGATCCGGCCAGCCAGACCGTCCTTGATTACCACGGCGGTATCGCTGACATCCGCAAGAAAACGCTGCGTATTATCGGGCTGCCGGAAGCACGTTACCGGGAAGACCCGGTGCGTATGTTACGGGTAGTGCGCTTTGCGGCCAAACTGCAATTTACTATCGATGCCGCCACCAGTGCGCCTATCGCCGTGATGGCGCCGCTGATCAACAATGTGCCAAGCGCCCGTGTGTTTGATGAAATGCTCAAGCTGCTGATGAGCGGCCATGCCATGGCGTGTCTGCAGCAGTTGCGCAAAGAAGGTCTGCACCATGGGCTGATGCCCTTGCTGGACGTCGTGCTGGAGCAACCGCTGGGCGAGAAATTTGTCACGCTGGCGCTGGCCAACACTGACGAACGGGTAAAGCAGGGTAAACCGATTTCGCCGGGATTTTTATTTGCCTCGTTGCTATGGCATCAGGTGGTAGAAAAATGGGCCGCGTATAAGGCCTCCGGTGAATTGTCGATTCCGGCTTTGCATCTGGCGGCCGATGATGTGCTCAATACTCAGACCGACGCGCTGGCATTGCAGCGCAAGATAGGTTCTGACATGCGCGACATCTGGGCCATGCAGCCACGTTTTGAAAAGCGGGTCGGCAAAGCACCATATAAATTGCTTGAAAACACACGCCTGCGTGCCGGTTACGACTTTTTGTTACTGCGTTGCGCTTCCGGTGAAATCGATGCCGAAATCGGCGAATGGTGGACTGCATTTATCAACGGTGACGAGCCTGAGCGTGAGCAGTTACTGACGGTGAAACTCAGCACCGAGAGTGGCGGCCCGGCGAAAAAACGTCGGCCGCGCCGTAGCACGCCACGTAAAGCCAGCGAATAAGTTGACAACTCGTTGTCAATTCGTTGCAATAAGTCGAAGATAAAAGTGCATCAACAGTGAGTCAAGAGTGAGTCGCCAGCGTATGTCGGTCAAGGTAAAAATAGGGGTCGGCGCCAATCTCGGAGCGGCGCGTCTGACGGTAGAGCAAGCCATTGCGCGTCTGGCGCTGTTGCCGCAGAGTCGCCTGACAGCGCAATCTAGCCTGTTTCTGACCGCGCCGATAGAGGCGAGCGGCGATGATTATGTCAATGCCGTAGTGGAGTTGCAGACCGCACTGACCGCGCCCGCTTTGCTGCAAGCTTTACAAGAATTAGAGCTGGCATTTGGCCGCGAGCGGCCATACCGCAATGCGCCGCGCACGCTGGATCTGGATTTGCTGCTGTATGGCACCCAGCAAATTGCCACCGCGTCGCTAACGGTGCCGCATCCACGCATGACCGAGCGCGCTTTCGTCTTACTGCCTTTGCTTCAGCTTGAGCCTTTTATTCAGATTCCAGGCAAAGGCGCGGCACACCAGTTTGTCCCTCAGGTGGCGGGGCAGCGTATTGTGAAACTGAGCTAAGTTCGCTCAGATCCAGTTCTTCGTTAGTTCTTCGTTAACGGTATGCTGCTGATTTTATCGACATCCTTGACCTGCATGGCGTAGACAAAAACATCCTCAAGAGACTCTATGCAAACGACTAGCTTATGCATCGTGTCGATATGATGATGAGCGTGGCGTAGCGTGGTGCGGGCACCTGAAAAACCTGTCGAGTCAGGCATGGTGGTGAGCTGCCCTGATTAGCTGGGGTATCGCCTTGTGTGAATACCTGCTGCAAGTGCCGGCCAATCGTATCGGTTACACTCACTATAGTCTGGCGCAACTAAAGATATTGCAGGAAGCCTTGAGGCTGCTGGTGTTTGTTCCGTCTGCCATGTTTTACATGGATCCAGCGTTCAAACGTCGATGATGTGTGGGCTGGCCTGTGTCTGATTGACGCAGTGTATTTTATTTTCAGAAGTTAAACGCGCCATGCTAATGACGATGCAAGCGCTGCAGATAATTTTTAATCGTGGAGAAAAATGATGGCGGAATATTTACAAGATCGTAAGGCAGTCACACTGCCGGGCTTGATCACGCAACGTCAGCAAGGCGACAAAATTGCCATGCTCACTTGTTATGACGCCAGCTTTGCCGCATTGATGGACCGCTGCGGGGTTGAAATTATGTTG
>JBBQNW010000084.1:0-10680 GCA_038330335.1 Burkholderiales bacterium
GCCGTGGTAGCAGGCAGAGCAAGCGCCGCCACCCGGGCTGCAGCGAAAGCGCTGGGCATGGCCAACCGCTGGCTGAACGCGATTAAGTTTGAGAAAGAATCATAAGTCGCACAATCTGACAAAGCGACTCAAGTCTGTGCATAATAAGTGCTGACAAATGATGGCAAGGAGTTTTTATGTTATCGGCCAGCACTTAATTAGCTTATATCTTAAGCAAGAGGATACCTTCGCATGAACAGAGTCGAGGCGCTGCACTACATCACCGCACAGCTTAGCCGCGGAGAATTGATTTTTCCGACCAACGTCAATGCCTCGCTGAAAATTCAGCAGGCGCTGGATGATCCCAATTGCAGCATAGAAACGGCAGCCAAACTGGTCAGCGCCGAACCGCTGCTGGCCGCCAGACTGGTGGCGATTGCCAACTCAGTCGCCTATTCGCGCTTTGGCGGTGGCGTGACGAATGTCAAAACGGCGGTCACGGTGCTCGGTTTTGGTACCATGCGATCAATCGTGGTCTCAGTGGTGATACGCCAGTTAAGCAATGCCATCAGCGACCCGGCAATACGCCAGTTAGCCAACCAGCTATGGGAACACTCAGCCCATGTCGCGGCGCTGGCGCATGTCCTGGCGCGCAAGGTGAGCCAGATCGACTGTGAAACCGCGATGTTTGCCGGCATCGTGCATGAAGTGGGAGGGTTCTATCTGCTCGCGCGCGCGCAAGAATTTCCGGCGCTGCTTGTTAGCGAGAATACGGCAGGCGTCAGCCACCTGCCAGCACCCGCCGATGCGCTGGACGAACCGGCCAATGTACTGATAGGACGTGCCGTCCTGCATAAACTGATGGTGCCAAAAACCGTTATCACAGCGCTGGAAGCGCTGTGGTACGGCGCAGCGGCGCTGCCCCCTAAAACGCTGGGCGACACCCTGCTGCTCGCCAAACGGCTGGCACCAGTAACTTCACCACTGGAGCCGGCGACAGATGCCACTGTCAGCCCCGCGATCGATTTTGCCGTTGGTGCCACCACTTTGCGCGGCATCCTGCAAGACTCCGGGGAAGAAATCCGCTCGCTGACGGCGGCCTTATTGCTTTGAAATACAAGGCTACGCTGACGGCATTGGCGGCATTGGCGGCATTGCCAGTTAGCCACCGCCAGCAATAAAAATAAAGATTAGGCATAATGAGCTCCCGAGGAAAAACTGGCCGTTCTGCCATCCTCACTGTTCACTTCTGGAGACTTTCCGTGATTCCATCCCGTTTGTTACGCACTGGACTGATGGCTGCCATAACGGCCACCTGCGCATTTTCTGTATTGAGCAGCACCGCGGCGCATGCTGCCGCGCCTATGGTCAAAACCTCTGCGCCCGGTTACTACCGGATCATGCTTGGCGAATTTGAAATTACGGCCCTGTCCGACGGCACCGTACAGTTGCCTATGGACAAATTACTGACCAACACGACCCCGGCGTTATTTAATAAAGCCCTACGTAAATACCATATTAGTAACCCGATCGACACCTCGGTGAATGGCTACCTGATTAACACCGGCAGCAAGCTGGTATTGGTCGATACCGGTGCCGGTAAATTATTCGGCCCGACGCTGGGCAAGCTGGTAGCAAATATCAAAGCCGCCGGTTACCAGCCGGAACAGGTGGACGACATTTACATCACCCACATGCATCCGGATCATGTCGGCGGGCTGGCCGATGGCGGCAATATGCTTTTCACTAACGCGATCGTGCATGCCGATCAGCATGATGCTGATTTTTGGTTAAGCCAGGCCAACCTGGACAAGGCAGCGGCCGATGACAAAGGCTTTTTTCAGGGCGCGATGGCATCGCTCAACCCGTATGTAAAAGCCGACAAGTTCAAGGCTTTTAAAGGCGACACCGACTTAATGCCGGGGATCAAAGCCATCGCCAGTGCTGGCCACACCCCCGGCCATAGCATTTATCAGATCGAAAGCAAGGGACAAAAACTGATGTTATGGGGTGACTTAATGCATGTCGCCGCGGTTCAGTTTGATCATCCGGAGGTGACTATCCATTTTGATTCCGACAATAAGGCCGCGGCACTACAGCGTAAAAAAGCCTATGCCGATGCAGCCAAACAAGGCTATATGGTGGGCGCGGCACATCTGCCCTTCCCGGGACTGGGGTATGTCCGTACCGAAGGCAAAGCCTATGCCTGGAACACACTTAACTACGCACCGCTGCCATAAGTACTGGTTGCTGTAATTGAAAAAGGGAGTCAGCGCATTGTCTGACTCCCTTTTTCATTCGTATTCGTAATGTCAATAATGCGGTGGCCGCTCGTCCATTACCGCAGTACGCTGAGCGGCAGTAACTGCCAGTTCTCGCAGACGCCCGGCCAACGCCAGGCATAAGGCTTCCAGATCATCAATCTTTTTTTGCTGCCGGTAGACCTGGGTATTGAGGGTATCGACCAGATCATCCTGCCGCGCAATCCTGACTTCTAAATCGATCAGGCGTTCTTCATTTATCATTTTATTTCCCTATTTTGCTAAGAGCCGGCTCGACTGAAGCGCGTCGCCGCCCGGAAACTGGCGCCTCCTTCGTCACAGCCGGCCACGTTGATCGAGGTCAGACATAGCCCGGATTTTACGCTAAGCACCGCCACCGCGTCCCGCTTGTACTATCGCGCTGGGGCACTGGGGCACCGGGGCGGCGGACGATGTCGCCAGCGGGTTCGGCCGGCATCCAGCCGGGGCGAGCAGGTAAACCCCGCAGCCATCCTACTTCCTGACGCGTTTCCGCTTCCACAGACGACGCCAGAAGGCATCCGCGAAGGTCCGGATGATGACCATGAGCGGGACACGTTCATCGTTGAACCAGGCCGCCAGGAATTCATTTTCCTGATGCAGACGCGCATTGAGTTCGTCTAAATCCACAATAAAAGGCGTCACCGGCCCGTAGTAATCAGTCTGCGGCCCGATCGGTACAAACCGGAAGCCCATTTTATCCAGCGAACGCGCCAGCGAGCGCTCCATGGCGGCATACCAGTAACGGATGCCATTTTGCCGGCTATGCCGGTACATTTCCCGGTACAAGCCGAGTAACAGTATAGGGCTGTTACCTTCGCGCTTATTGCCGCTATGGTGGGGCTTGATCGAGGCGGCATTGCCATGCGCCCTAAAGTCACGCGATACCCCTTCCATCGAATCGCCACGACGGCGACGGTAGTTTTTTTTGACGACCAGGCGCGATATTTCTCCCGTCTGCTCGCGCGGCGGCATGACATAGCCTTCAAAAGTACTGCAATGGCTTTCAAATGGATATATCTGATCTGGATTCGGATGTACCAGACGCACCGTCCCGATGATCTCGTCTGTCAACGTAAACGCGGCAAAATGAATCGAACAGTCATCGTATTCATCGCTCTCCAGACCATCTTTAAATTCTTCAGGGGGTAAATAATGGCGTTCAAGGCAATATACTTCATACCGGAGTTTATAAATTTCCTGAAGCAGCGTCGATTCGATACTCCCCCGCACTTCCTTACTAAATTTAAAATACGGGACAAGTATGTCTTTTTTTCCCATCAGTCTTTGCATCCACATATTTTCCGCTCCGAGTCGGTATTCGACATGACCATCTGCGCGATGGATACTCCACAAGAACTAACGAGTAAGGGCTAACTGACGCATCACAACACTGGAGGCATCGACCACACTTCTTTGAAACGGATGCGTTGTTTGGGAATACAAAGCCGCCACTTTTTTGACATAGTCGCGTGTTTCCAGATAGGGCGGGACACCACGGTATTTATCGACCGAACCTTCGCCGGCATTATAGGCAGCGGCAACCAGTGAGACATTCCCCCGAAAATAGGACAGCAGCCAGCGCAGATAAGACAGGCCACCCTTAATATTTTGCTCGGGATCAAAAGGATTTTTGACACGGAAGCGCTCGGCAGTATCTGGCATCAGTTGCATCAGACCCTGGGCATTTCTGACCGAAACAGCACGCGCGTTAAATCCTGACTCGACATAAATAATCGCCATGGCCAAGCCTGGGTCAACCGAATAACGCGGCGCCCATTTTTCTACCAGTTGCGCAATTTTCCCCTTAGGATACGGTACCGCAAGCGGCGTTTCCTTGATTTCTAGCGGCACCGGGTCTTGCATGGTCAGGCAGGCAGGCAGCGCCGAGATAGCGCTGCTACCGAGCTGCGCCGATAACTGCTTTGCCTGCGGATGCCCCTGCTCGGCGGCCACCTGAAATAATTCTGCGGCAGTCTGATCATTTTTACTCACGCCACGCCCATTTGCATACATCCATCCCATCGCATATTGGGCATCAGCAAAACCGGCTCTGGCGGCCTGACAATATAGTTCGTGGGCTTTTTGATAATCGCGCGGCAGCCCCTCGGCATTTTCATAACGTTGCGCCAGGCTGGTGATTGCCTGCAGCGAAAGCAATTCTGCTGCGTGCTCAGAGGTGAGATCGCCAGCCCATCCATTGAGCACAGCACAAGTGGTTGCCGCTACGAAGAGAGCGAGCCTGAGGGACGTGTCGTTCAATATTTTCATATGCATCAAATCGACCAAGGATTTTCGATTGGAACTTACACAGGTAGGGGAAGCCCGTTCCATCCAGCGCGAACGAGCCACGTACCTCTACATCATATACAACATTAAACAAAAAAAATGTCAAATTATCATGAGATAGCAGCGATGTTTTACATAACCGATGCGTGATACGCAGGTAGCTGGGGAAACCTTAACAACCAGAGAGCTGACAGCCACCATGACATTCACGAAGCTCTCGCGCTTGCCGATTGGTGCTTGCCACTTGCCACTTGCCACTACATGCGACACAGGCGCATTGATCAACCCGCCTGGCTCTCTTGATTCACACTTTTGATTTTTTCTTCATCTGATTCCGCCCGCACAAATGCCTTGCGCCCGAGGTGATACACCAATAAATGCAGCGGCATTCTGAGCCAGTGCGAGCGCACGTAAAGC
Source organism: Burkholderiales bacterium (assembly GCA_038330335.1). Classification (GTDB taxonomy): domain Bacteria; phylum Pseudomonadota; class Gammaproteobacteria; order Burkholderiales; family Burkholderiaceae_D; genus Undibacterium. Next base: position 4,986 of record JBBQNW010000084.1, read on the forward strand.
GCAAAACGCGCCAGCCAGCCAGGCATTGATGTGGTGCTGGCATGGACTGGTCGCAATGCGCGCAGGTAACAGGCATCCATCAGCCTGGCAAGCAGCGCAACCGGGCGCCCGACGTCGGCTTCCAGCCTGACATGTGGCGGGATATCGGTATTCAAGATCAGATGGGTATACCTTAAAGCGTAGTACAAGGGACGCGTTAAGCCCAGCGTGATTGCACGTGGCACCAGTTGTTGCCAGAATCCCGGGATAGCGCCGAACTGTCGCAACAGGCTATCGAGATCAAACAGATCGCGCAAACCTTTTTCAAAGTCGCCCTCGTGAAACAGATGGGTTGCGCTATGCAGCAGCATGTCGGCCGGCTGTAATACATACAAATTATTCTGCCCCGGTACGGCCAGAACCGCCTCCATCAAGGCGGCAGTGTTGACTTTGACTCTGGCGCTTTCCGGCAAAATGGTATGGTGCACGTCAATGGTAGTACCACGTCTGATATGCCGCATCGGCGGTATTTCATGCATCCAGCGCCGGTAGTAGCGCTGATCGTAAGGGTCGTGGTGCGAGCCATGCCAGCCATGAATCATCAGCTCGCTTTCGGTATGCCCGAGCTTATTTTTCGGAACGATGATGTCGATATCAGAAAAAGTTCGGCCATGAGCGGCGCTCATGCCGGCCATGACATACGCCGCGCCCTTGAGCAGAATAAGTTTGATTCCGGTATCGGACAAGGCGTTACGGATACATTCAACCTCCCAACGCAGGGCGATATCCTGTCTTCGCGCCATTTGCAACGCCGACATCAGGTGATGACGGGGTGCCTGTGGCACTGTCTCGATCAAATGGGTCTGAACCAGATCATGTGCCAGGCGCGCCAGCAAATTGGCGCTGCGCCCCTGACGAATCAATAAGTCCCATTCTGACATTGATAGATCACACAATAGCTGCGGTGTCAGCAAAGCCTTCACAATCAGATCTGCTTGCCGTGTCATCCTGCACGCCCCGCTACCAGGTCGGCAAATACCCGTTCGGCGTCGTCCAGCTGGCTATACGTAAACTGGTAGCAGCTGGCGGCATCCACCAGATTGCCAATCGCCTCAAAACCACGCAGTCCCTGGATGTCATAGTTAAAAGATTGCTCGGCGATCAGCATAAAGGTACGCGCCTTGCTATGCGGTACCAGCTCAGCCGGCGCTTCCGGCGTGTACTTCGGCAAAATAATCCAGGATGGCCGCACAGCCTGGTTGACATGCAAGACACTGTTCAGAGGAGGGCGCAATAACGCCACAGTGCCTTTGGTCGTGTCCGGCATGGACGCCGTCATGACCGCATCCGCGGCAAATTGCTTAATCAGGTCAATTGACTGATTCTTCAAATTAATCGGCCGCGACATGCCGTAAATAAGCCCGCTCTGCATGTCATACAACGCCAGCTCATCCGACAATAGCCGCCAGCCGCGCATCACCAATCCGGTACATAGGGTACTTTTACCGGAACCCGGTGGCGCCGGCAAGATGGCGGATCTGCCGTTTTTTTCTATCACGGCAGCGTGAATGATCAGATATTGGTGACAGTGCGCGGCGACACACCAGTTCAGACCCCATTCCAGCATCGCAAACGCCTGAGCTGCAGGTAAAGGAACAAAAGAAGGCCGTCCATCAAAGAAAAAACGTAGCTGAGGCTTGAGCCAGCGTCGCAAACTACTTTCATACGCGATTTCAACATGAAAATCGGCAAACGCCTCATCCGGGCAGACCGAAAAATCTGCGTACATCAAGGCAATATCGTTGGCTAAAGCAGGAACGTTGGTCTTTAGTCTAGCCACGAACGGACCAAGTTTTAATAACAAGGCGCCACAACGCAGCAGCCGTGACAACTCAGAAAGCGTGAATTCGGATATTTTCAAGTGGATGCCTCACAAAGGAGACCGGCGTCTTGCAGCCGCAACAAGGTGGCAACAACGAAGGCTTTGAGCTTGGTATGATCGGCATCGACTGCATCGACTGCATCGGCCATATCATCATTAACAGCGTAGATTTCAGCAAGTTTCAGCACCATGGCGTCAGTGCTGTAAGCGCAATGACTCAATAGCTGCAGCAAGTCAAAGCCAAGGGCGTCCACTAGATGTGTATCGCCCGAAAGATCGTTGTACACCACGGACATGTCATCCTCGCCCCAGGAGCGAAAGTGGAGCCGGCCTTGAGAGGCGAGGCTCCATGAAGAGTGATCCTCTTGAATTTTTTGAGTGATGCTAGACAAAAATTAACGCGCAATCCAGTTTTCGTAAAGATAGGTCTTAATCTTGGCAGAGTTCCAAGTCTGTCCCAAACCGGAAGGCGTGTAAGTTCCGCTTGCCATTTTTTGCAAGGCGTCCGGTTTCAGACAACTCTCTAGTTGATTTAATGCTAAAGGAGATAAAAGAATATAGTTCAGCTGCGCGACTAGCGTCGATTTCTGCAGCTCAGAGCCATTTGTCAGGATGGTCTTTACCAGGGTGGACGGGCTGGCGGTGCAACGTAAACCGGGGATGGCTAACATTAGTTTCGCCATGGTGACTTTTGTGTAATCAAACTTGCCGCTGGTGGTGGTCGATGCGTCTTTAATGCGCGTGTATCTGGACTGAAGTACTGCCCATGGCGCAGCACCATATCCGGCAGAACTGCGAGCCACATTATCACGCCAGTTAGTGATATACCAAGTCTCGTCCTGGTAAGACTGATGACCGGCGGTCGTCTTTAAACTTGTGCCCGGGTTAATAATCTCAGAGCCCCATGCCGACGGGCTTTTGCAATGCCAGGCGAGCGCCGGACGACTGGCCAAGGTAGCGACAACAGGTACGGCTGCCGTCCCAAGCTTGAGGAGCCGGCGCCGGGATGTAGACGCAACAGGCTTCACCATCTGCACGGACCCGTCCGCCGCATCTGTCGTCACTGTATGTTGATTAATTTCGCTCATATTTACCTTAGTGATTAACCCCGGTCAAATTACTGCAATGAGACCGCCACAACTATGTCCAACCCGTAATTGCAATTCCAAAAGACCCTTTAATCAAAGACATGACAGCATCTGCGACGAATGTCATTCTCTCTCAATAAACACCAAAAGCAAATTTCATACCACAATCAATAAGCCTATGATTTATATATGTATATTACTGTTAGGGCAAAGATAATTATTTATGTGTAAAAAAAATCGACACTACCAAATAATGAAGGCGAGTAAGAAAAAAGTGGCTCTGCTACAGATTTACAACAAAATTCGCCGCTTCGGCTTGGCGCCGGGTGGTAAATTGTAGCCTTAAAACTATTCGTCTTATTTTACTGTTATGCAATTGTTTGTTCATCATACCGTGGACTATATTAATTTGACAACGATAACTTATCGAGCAACTTATCGAATAACTATATCGAATAGCCTATCGAATCACGGATTGAATCAGCAAATTGAAAATAGCGCGCGCCATTCCTAAATGACAACGCAACCAGGCCTCTGAGTGTCGGGTATGATATAGCTTCAGGTTTCATCTGGAATTTATCCTATCAACCTGGAAGGCCACCGGTCTTTCAACTGATCGGCCCGTATCAGGCGGTGCAGATCAGTCACCATACCTACAATATAGACATGAACTCTATCGACCCAGTCAAAACTATCCTCATTGAAACGCTTCATCTGGGGTCTTCGGGCCTGGCACTTACTTCTGACTCTGTTTTACTTGGCGGTTTGCCCGAACTAGACTCCATGGCCGTCATCAGTGTGATTACCAAGCTCGAAGAATACTTTGGTTTTAGCATAGAGGACGACGAGATCAGCGGTCGGATCTTTGAAACGCTCGGCAGCTTAAGCGCTTTTGTCGACAGTAAACGCGCGTAATGTCTGCGGCATCGTTGTTCTCAACGGAAACGTTTTTTCTCGATACGGAGAATGGTCGCCGTTTTTGCCTTTATTACGCTCCGGCCGGTACCATCACGTGTCACGATGCGCTGATATATGTTGCGCCATTCGGCGAAGAAATGAATAAATCGCGTCACATGCTGGCGTTGCAAGCGCAAGCTCTGGCGCAGAGTGGCTGCGCCGTATTACTCATGGACCTGTATGGCTGCGGCGACAGTGAGGGCGAATTACGTGATGCCAGCTGGGCGCAATGGAAAGCCGACCTGACGAGCGCCTACCATTGGTTGACGCAGCGCAGCGCAGCGCCTGTTAGCCTGCTTGGCTTGCGGCTGGGAGCCTTGCTATGCCTCGATGTTTTGCGCGAAAAAAAGCTGTTAATTAAGCGGCTTGTGATGTGGCAACCGGTGTTGCATGGTCAACAGTTTTTGACGCAATTTTTCCGCTTGAAATTCGCCAGCGATATGCTCGCCGGAACGACCGGATCTGCAGGCGGAACGCAGGCCCTGCGACAGCAGCTACGCAATGGCGCCATCATCGACATTGCGGGATACGAAATTCCACCGCAACTCGCCATCCCGCTGGATGCCCTGAGTGCCGCACAATGCCTGCCAGTAGCCTGCCCCGTGCATTGGATAGAGATACAAGCTAGCGCTGCGATACTGGCGCCGGCACGACAACAGATCGTCGACCTATTTCTCGCCACAGGCAATGCCGACAGTAGATTTACTGTAAGCTCATTGGCTGGCCAAGAATTTTGGGCCACGCCGGAAATAACGGTTTGCCACGCACTGATTGCGCTAACCTGCGACATTATTGAGCAAGGTAACACCTGCCATGCCTGATCAGGAAATTGCGTTGTGTTTTCCATGCCACCATGAGCAGCTATATGGCGTGCTTCATTTGCCATCACATGCTGCCAGCCGGGGCATACTGTTTATCGTGGGTGGCCCGCAATATCGCGCTGGCAGCCATCGCCAGTTCACCTTGCTGGCGCGCCAATTTGCCGCTGACGGGGTCGCGGTCATGCGCTTTGACTACCGCGGAATGGGCGATAGCGAGGGCCTGCCACGCGACTTTTCTCAGGTCGAAGATGACATCTCTGCGGCGATACAGTGCTTCTTTCAGCGCACACCGGGCATGACTGAAGTCGTTCTATGGGGCTTGTGCGATGGCGCATCGGCGGCGGTTTTTTATGCAAACCAGGATAGCCGTATCACCGGTATGGTCTTAGTTAACCCATGGGTAAGAACCGGCCAAGGGGCAGCCAAGGCGTATTTAAAACATTATTACGTGCAGCGCTTACTGGAACCGGCATTTTGGAAAAAAATTGCAAGGGGTAAATTTAATCTACCAGCCGCCGCCAAGTCACTGGTAGGGCAAGTGGTATCGGTATGCTCCGGCCCCGCAGCGGTAGCCGAAAGCAACGACACTCTGCCGGAAAAAATGTACCGCTGCTTGAGCCAGTTTCGTGGGCAGGTTTTAGTGATTTTATGCAGCGATGATCTGACTGCACAGGAATTTTCTGATGTAGCCAGCAGCACATCAGAATGGAAGAAATTCATGGCCAGAGCGCACATCAGTAGACGCGATCTGATCGGTGCCAACCATACGTTTTCACAACGCCACTGGCGCGAGCAAATCGGCCGCTGGACGCTGGACTGGATGAAGGGCAAGTAGTGCGCGCCGACTGGGCAAAATTCCCCCCCAAATTTACCTGTCAGACGCGGCCAAAACCAGAAAAAATAATCCCCGATTCAGGCTCAGATATAATTGCAGGCTTGAGAGAAAAATATCGATACGCCAACAGTAT
>JBBQNW010000085.1:0-10668 GCA_038330335.1 Burkholderiales bacterium
CAGCACATCCCAGATACTGGAAAATATGATACCCACATATTGCAAATTGGCGGTCACCAGGGTGTTCCCCAGACGATAGGCACGTGTCATGGCGATTTGCGCCGTCGCGGCGGTCACCCCCACGAGTAGCAGCAAGAGAAAGCCCTTCAACTGATGCGGGTGCCAGAGCGGTTGATCAGGTAAGGCCGACAGGACGCCTGCGCTCAGAGCGCCGAGCAGTCCGGCGACTGCGCAAGTGGCCGAAAAATAAAATACTACCCGATACTCAGGCTCACCCAGCAAGCCCATTTGCCGCACCTGCATATATGCCAACGCCGCTAACATGCCGGACACTAAAGCAACCAGTCCACCGACCAGCTGATCGGCATGCATGGCGGGGCGCAACAGCAGCACCACACCAACAAAACCAAGACCTATCGCGATCAGCAAACCAGGCTCCAGCGATTTTCGTTTATGCCACCAGCCGGCGCCAAAAAGAATCAGCGCAATCCAGATCGGCGACATGTAATTGAGCGTCACAGCCATGGCCAGCGGCAAGCGCCCTATCGCATAAAACCATAGCCATAACGCACTAACGCCCACCATGCCGCGCCACAAGTGATGCCCCATCATACTGGTACGCAGGGTTCCGCCCTGCCATGCAATCAGGGCCAGAATCACCAGCATACCAATCAGTCCGCGATACGCGACGATTTCTGCCACACTATAATAGCCAGATGCCAGCTTGACGCCGACACCCATGATAGAAAATAAAAAGCTGGCGACCAGCATCCACAGCGACTGCATCGTGATTATCCAAAAAATAAGGGGAAGCATTGCTCCCCCTTGATGACCCAATAACTACAACGTGATTTTACTTCGGTACCACTCGTGAAAATGTTGCATACCATCTTCCATCGGTGACTGATATGGCCCGACTTCGCTGACGCCGCGCTCCAGCAACACTTTGCGGCCGGCGTCCATACGGAAACCGATCTCGTCATCCTCGATACAGGTTTCCATATACGCGGCACGCTCTGCCTCGATGAATTCGCGCTCAAACAAAACGATCTCTTCCGGATAATAAAACTCCACCACATTGCGCGTCTTGCCGCTGGAGGTTGGCCATAGCGTCGACACCACCAGCACATGCGGATACCATTCCACCATGATGTTAGGGTACAGCGTCAGCCAGATCGCCCCGTACTTGGGCACTTTACCATCACGGTATTTTAAAACCTGCTCTTGCCATGCCTGGTATTTCGGCGAACCCGATTTCAGCAAACCATTGTTCACCCCTACCGTCTGTACGCTGTAATCATCACCGAATTCCCAGCGCAGATCGTCGCAGGTGACGAAACTGCCGAGGCCAGGATGGAAGGGTTCGACGTGATAATCCTCCAGATAAACTTCGATAAAAGTTTTCCAGTTGTAATCGCACTCATGCACTTCGACGTGATCGAGCATGTAGCCGCTAAAGTCGATATCGGCCGTGACGCTCAGCTGCGCCATTTTTTCCATGACGTTGTAGCCGTTTTGCTCAAACAGCAAACCGTTCCAGTTTTGCAACGGAGTTTTGGACAAGTGCAGACAAGGCGTATCGGCAAAATGCGGTGCGCCTATCAACTCACCTTTCAGGTCATACGTCCAGCGGTGCAGAGGGCAGACAATATGCTTAGCGTTGCCGCGACCATTGGTTCCGGGGCCGCCTAACATCAGCGCCTGGCGATGCCGGCAAACATTCGACATTAATTCGATACCGTGTTGGCTACGCACCAGCATGCGGCCTTCGTTTTCAGAAGCGAGCGTAGCAAAGTCGCCGACATTGGGCACCATCAGCTCATGGCCGACATAGCGCGGGCCAGACTGGAAAAGTTGTTTAATCTCACGTTGCAGCAACGTTTGATCAAAATACACATGAACCGGAAGTTGCGCGTCGGAGCGCGCGAGTTTGGAAAAAGAAGCCAGATCGGACATCCCTACCCCCCAAATTAATTTACACCAACCTAAAGGAGAAAGAATCCACAAAAACCTGTTTTGGCCGGGCCAAAAATCACCAGAACACAAAACTCAAACAAAATGAATGAAGAGGAAATTTTGGACAGAACCCGCGATTATACCTGATTCAGATAAACCTGAGGGTGCAGGACACCGGCTCTGAACAGAGAAAAGCCGGCGCATGAGCGCCATCAAGGCTTGCTGCAAAAACATAGCGCTGCTTTAACAACGCTGGTATTTCTTTAGTGACTTTCATCTAATTTCGTCTTCAAATACCTGAATCAGCTCAGACAAAGCGCGACAAATACGCGGTGACAAGGGCGTTGACGCGATGCCGGAACACGCCCATTTGTTCCGGCAGAAGACCCGACTCAGGATTTATCCGCTGCATATGCCGTGAATAAGGACTGATTACGCTGATTTATGCTGCAGCGCGGCTTGCTTATTAAATAGGCAGCACTTAACGTAGATTCCATCCAACCAACCACCAAGGAGTCTTGATAACAGGCCACGATATGTGCCTGATTTCATTTTATAAATTTACTCAAAATACAATAAAGAGACAAAAAATGAACAAAAATCTATTAAAAAAAATCGTCACACTCGTTATCGCCGCATCGGTTCTGCCGGCGCCATCTTGGGCGGCAGGTTACACACAGACAAAATATCCGATTGTGCTGGCGCATGGGCTATTCGGCTTTGACAATATCGGACCGGTGGAATACTGGTATGGCATTCCGTCCGCACTGCGGGCCGATGGCGCCAAAGTGTATTCGACTCAGGTCGCCGCCGCCAACAGCACTGAAGTGCGTGGCGAACAACTGCTGACCCAGGTCAAACAAATTCTTGCAGTAACCGGCGCCACGAAAGTCAATCTGGTCGGGCATAGCCATGGCGGGCCAACGGCGCGTTATGTCGCATCGGTGCGGCCTGACCTGGTGGCATCGGTGACATCGGTAGGCGGGGTGAACCGCGGCTCTCAGGTGGCCGATCTGTTACTTGGCATTGCCCCCGCAGGCTCGCTCTCGAATGCCGTCATTATTTCCATCACCAATGGTTTGGCAACTATCATCAACTTCCTGTCCGGCGGTAAAGGCTTAACCCAGGATTCACTGGCAGCAGCGAAGTCACTCAGCACTGCCGGTTCGCTGGCGTTCAATGTTAAGCATCCAGAGGGCGTGCCCACCAGCGCCTGCGGTGAAGGTGCGTATCAGGTGAATGGCGTATCTTATTTCTCCTGGAGCGGCGCCAAGGCCTACACCAACGTATTCGACATTCTCGACCCGGCTCTGGCATTGACCTCACTGGCATTTGGTTCGGCAAAAAATGATGGCCTGGTGGCCAGCTGCTCGGCACATTTAGGCCGGGTTATTCGTGATGACTATGCCATGAACCATCTGGACGAAGTCAACCAGACGGTGGCACTGGTGAATATTTTTGAAACCAATCCCGTGACCTTATATCGCCAGCACGCCAACCGGCTCAAGAATCTGGGTCTGTAATCAGCGGCGAGAAATACGCTAGAAATAAAACAAGCCAAGCTAAGGTCAGGCAGCGCATTGTCAGTATTTTTAGCGTCTGCAGTGTTAATCGAGTTCACAGAAAACGACACTCTCTTGAAAATAAAATCATGAAAATAAAAAAGACCGGACTTATTTTTACAGCGGTACTGACCTTGTCAGCCGCTGCTGTTTTTACTTATTTCGCTACAGCATACCCTGAGCTCAATAGCAGCATCAAAGCATCCTCAGGCCGGGATGCATTTTCCTTCGTCAAATCGATGGAAGGGACAAGTATCGACGGGCGAGCCACCCAGGCTAATGAGGCGCTGGTTGTGGACGCTGCATTGCGGCGTTTATTTGAATACTATCTGGCCGCTACCGGTGAAAAACCCTTAGCGGACATACGAGCAGAAATCGAAAGAGAACTGGATAAAACCCTGGCACCAAACGCCGCCAGGCAAGCCAAAGAGGTATTGACGCGTTTTCTGAACTATAAGCAGGAATTGGCCGAGGTAGAAAAAAATCCTAATGTCAGCGGCAATGCGAGTGCCACGATCAAAAAACGTTTTAACAACATGCAACAACTGCGCCTGCATTACTTCAGCGCACAAGAAAACCTGGCCATGTTTGGCTTCGACGACGCCTATGACAGAGATGCACTGGCAAGACTGGAAATCAGTGAAGACCGCAGCTTAAGCGAGGCGCAAAAAAAGACAAAAATATCGCTACTTGACGCAGCCATGCCTGCCGCCTTACGTGAAGAAAAAGAAGCGCCTTATCAAGTCATACGGCTAGAGGAAAATACCGCAAAAATGCGCGCACAAGGCGCCAGTGACGACGACGTTTACCGCATGCGCGCCGCCAGCACAACGCCTGAAGCTGCTGCCAGATTGGCGGCACTGGATCGCGAAGAGGCAGAATGGAAAAACCGCATCGCGGTGTACCAGAACGACCGCAGCAAGTTACTCGGCAATGCCAGCCTACCAGCCTCCAGCCAGAACCAGATCGCGGGGCTGCAACAATTACGTGATCAGCAATTTACGCAGAGTGAGCAGAAGCGCTTATCGGCTTACGAATAAACGAAAACGCCAGCTACTCTTGCAGACTGGCTTCTTTTATTGCCTGATCCGGGGCATCGGCACCAGCCTCTGGGGTATCCGCCAGCGCCGCCATCAAGGCACGGTCAACCACTTTATCGAGCACCAGAATATGCGCACGTTGCTCGCGGAAACTTTGCTCCAGCTCTTCCGTTGAGACCGAAAAAGATTTCTCTTTCTGGCTGGAAGTGAAGATGTAAAGACTGCGCATAGGGCTTACCCATGCCAGCCGGACGTTATGCGTCGTCGCATCTTTTTTGATAAACTGCAGCCAGATACCGCGCTCAAGATTGGCAACGATTTCTGTAAAATTATCCGCTGGTGGTTCCACTGCCAGACTCGCTTCGGCCAGAGCGCGTTTTTCCAGCCGGCGTTCGGCCGCAAGCTGGGCTACCTCGACGGCCATTTCCAGCTGACGTTCCGGCGACAAATCCAAAGGCGCGCGGACTATCGAGGCATGGCACTCGGCCAATTCGGCAAAGAACTGCAGGCGATCGGCTTCTTCCCAGTGAATCAGGCTGAGCCATTTATTCAGGCGTACCAAAATCGCAGGTAAGCGCTTGACCATCTCCTGACGCTGTTCAAGGCTGAGCTTCGGCCTGACGCTCCAGATCAGATCATCCATGGTTTTGATGGCATCGACCACAGCCTGAGGCTTATCATCCTTAACGCTGTACGCTAATGTCAGCACCTTGGTCCAGCGATTTTCAAGAAAAGTTTCGACAAATGCGATGACCTCGCCGCTGCCGATACGCAGGGCGACTTCATTCCTGGCTGCAAATTTCGCTTGTTTAAATTTCTCTTTTTGTAAAGCTTGCTGTATCGGTGACTGTAAGGCCTGCTCGTTGGCCGCTTCCTGTTTCGCCAGAAAATTTTCCAGATCAGACACCACGACATCAAATAAATCAACGCTCTGGTCAAATTCTTGCTGCACCCGCGTGACATTCGCTTGCATCGCCTGAAACAAGGGGTCGCTTGCGCCTTTATCCTGATCCACCGAGACACTGTATTTGGACAGCAGCTCGATTAAACGGCGGGCGGGATGGTTTTCTTGAAAGAAAAATTCCTTATCCATCAAGGCCGCTTTTAATACCGGCACCTGTAACAGCGAGATCAAATCTTTAATTTTTTCAGGGATATCCTGATTCATAAATACCGAATCAAATACCTTGGACAGCAGATCCAGCGTATTTCTTTCCACGCCGGTCCTGGCCAGGTCAGGCATTTGCTCCCGGATGTGCGACAAACGCATGACGTCTTGCGTACCGGCGACCATCTGACGAATCGCCATGCTTTTTTGCAAATCTGCCAGATAATGGAATAACTTGGAATTCACGGCGCGCTGCGTCATCTGGCTAGCATGCGTTGCCTCAGACGCGGCATTGGCACCTGGAGCCGCGTTATCTGCCTCACTCTGGCTTCTGCTTTGCCGCGCAACATCATGGACGCCCTGCGCCGTATCGACAGCGGCATGCGCTTGAGCGTTCATTCCGGACAAATAATTTTTTAGTTTTTGTGCAACATCGGTTTTTACTGGCTCTGGCTGTTTTTCTAGCGCCGGATTAGCAGCCATTTTTTTGATGCGATAGGACTCCTGTAAATCGGGCAAGATTCCGCGGGCGACCAAGGTAGCATTCAACCCTTGAAAAATCGGTGCCAGATCAAACAGGATATCGGCGCGCAGCAGCGGCAGCACCAGATGATGGCTTGCCAGATCCGGATTAAATTCACACCAGACCGCTTGCAACAGCTTCAAAAAGACATCGGGGCGAAACGGATTTTGCGCAATACTGACATTATCACAGCCGGCCAGAGTCGCCAGACGCATGTTTAAGGCTGCCAGACTTTCGGCATTGGCAAGTTCAAGGCTACGACTCGCCCGTCCTATTGCTAATTTAGCATCCATCTCTTCATAACTGACTAAGCTTAAAACGGCATCTTGGGATGGCATTTGTGGCTGCGGAGCAAAATCAGGCTGTGACGCTGACGGAAAAGCGGATTGAAAAGCGTCCCTGGCCCGCAAAAGTTGCACTTCTTTTTTAAAGCTGGTCTCTAGCGCGGCCGACGCCAGGTAATAAAAAGAATAAGCGTTATTTTTTAGCAGTTGACCGGCAATAAAATGTAAATTGGCTTCGCGCGCGTCAGTCAAATGCTCGGATGCGGCCAGCAATGCATTTGCCAGACGTGCTACAAAGGCATCAATTTGCGCTATCGATAAATGAGTCACCTGTTGCGTCAAGGCATGCCAGATCTCTCCGCGCGCCACTGGCGCTTGCAGATGAGACATCTTATGATTTTTGGGCGGCTTTGATAACATGGTGATACTGCTTTAATTTAACTCAATCTGACTTATCGATGGCTATATCAACAAGCGTTCAGTTTTACTCAGCGACATCTCAGCGAGATTTTTGGCATAGCTTCACTATAGATGATTAATTTCCACATGGAAATGTTTGAAACGCAATTTTTATTTTTTAAAAGCATTATTTTTCACATTATCGCTTTATAGTCACTATGAAAAAAGCCAATAAGTGTAACGATATGTAAGGCTGCACAGGCCAAAAGCGGCGATATAAAAATCAACTTCCTGGCACGCTGACAACCGGTTTTGGCATATTTTTATTTAGCCAAATCAGACACTGTCAGGTAAAAAATATCCATGTTTACATGAAAATTCCATAACAATTACATGACAATTACATACGCAAACCAGCAAAAACCCGGCCTGACGATAAAACCCCATCAACGACAGGCTCAGCAGCATAGGATAACTCCACACAGGGCTAGTGGATTACACTAAAATACAGGGTTAAATTTAATTTCTGCTGCACGTCATTTTATGTCTAAAAAATTGCCTACGAACACGCAAGTGCTTTCTTTTGAAGCCGCCATGGCCGAATTATCCGAATTAGTCACGCAAATGGAATCCGGCGAACTGCCTTTGGAAGCATCGGTCAGCGCTTATCAACGCGGTTCTGAACTGATTAAATACTGTGCAAGCCAACTCGATAACGTCGAACAGCAGGTGAAAGTGCTCGAAAACGGCATTCTCAAGCCATTCTCCGATGACAGCAAGGATGAGGAAAAAGTATGAGCGACCAGTTTGCCATATGGATGAAGTTAAGCCAGGTCAACTTTGAAGTCGCGCTTGCCGATTTTCTCCCGCATGCCACTACCCTTCCCGCAAAACTCCATGAAGCGATGCGGTACGCGGTCTTAGATGGCGGCAAACGGATGCGCCCGCTGCTGGTATTTGCCGCAGGTTCAATGTTTGATGCGCCTCCGGAACTGCTTAACAGAGCGGCGGCGGCCGTCGAAATGATTCACGCCTATTCGCTGGTACATGACGACATGCCCTGCATGGATGACGATGCCTTACGGCGCGGTAAGCCGACGGTGCATGTCAAATATGATGAAGCCACCGCCTTACTGGTGGGCGACGCTTTGCAGGCCCAGGCGTTTCTGGTGTTAGCGGAAGGGCAAACCAGCGCTGAATCCAAGCTGCCGATGCTGCAACTGCTGGCCAAAGCATCCGGCTCGGCTGGCATGTGCGGCGGGCAAGCGATAGATTTAGCCAGCGTCGGCCTCGCCTTGACGCTGGAGCAATTAGAACAGATGCACACATTAAAAACCGGTGCATTGCTACGCGCCTCGGTATTGTTAGGTGCCATGAGCGGAAAAACCTTGTCGGCATCAGAAGTGGCCGCACTCGACGCCTATTCCGGCGCCATCGGCCTGGCATTTCAGGTAGTCGATGATGTACTCGATGCCACCGCAGACTCGGCAACACTGGGCAAGACGGCGGGCAAAGACGCCGCCGACAACAAACCGACGTATGTCTCTTTGCTAGGGCTGTATGCGTCTAGCAAACTGGCAGAAAAATTATGTCAAGACGCGCACGAAGCCTTATTACCGTTTGGCGAAAAAGCGCACTATTTGCATCATCTGGCGGACCTGATCGTACAGCGGAGAGCCTGATCATGAATTTACTGAACACCATACAATCCCCCTCCGACCTGCGCAAACTGTCGCGCGCCCAATTAACGCCGCTGGCAGACGAGCTGCGCGACTTTGTGATTGATTCTGTCTCTAAGACCGGCGGTCATCTGTCGTCCAACTTAGGCACGGTAGAACTCACGATTGCCCTGCATTATGTATTTAACACGCCGGAAGACCGGCTGGTATGGGATGTCGGCCACCAGACCTATCCGCACAAGATTCTGACCGGGCGCCGTGAACAGATGCATAGCCTGCGTCAGCTAGGTGGTATTTCCGGTTTTCCGCGTCGCGCCGAAAGCGTCTATGACACCTTTGGCGTAGGCCATTCCTCGACCTCGATTTCGGCCGCGCTCGGTATGGCATTGGCAGCGAAAACCAAGGGTGAAAGCCGGCACTCGGTTGCCATCATCGGCGACGGCTCCATGACCGCCGGTATGGTGTTTGAAGCGATGAACAACGCCGGCGTGATCGACGATATCAATATGCTGGTGGTATTGAACGACAACGATATGTCAATCTCGCCCCCGGTGGGCGCCTTAAACCGTCATCTGGCGCGCCTGATGTCGGGTAAATTTTATGCCGCCGCACGCAATGTCGGCAAGTCGGTCTTGCCTTCACCGGTGCTGGAACTGGCACGACGCTTTGAAGAACATGCCAAAGGCATGATCGTGCCGGCCACCATGTTTGAAGAGTTCGGGTTCAATTACATCGGCCCTATCGATGGCCATGATCTGGATTCCTTAATCCCGACATTGCAAAACATCAAGAACCTCAAAGGTCCGCAATTTTTACATGTGGTGACTAAAAAAGGCCAGGGCTATAAACTGGCCGAGGCCGATCCGATTCTGTACCACGGCCCCGGCAAATTCAACCCGGCCGAAGGGATCAAACCGGCTACCACCCCTGCCAAGCAAACCTACACTCAGGTGTTTGGCAATTGGCTGTGCGATATGGCGGCGCAAGATGAGCGCCTGATCGGCATTACCCCCGCCATGCGCGAAGGTTCCGGTATGGTCAGCTTTGAGCAAAAATTTCCCGAACGCTATTATGACGTCGGCATCGCCGAACAGCATGCCGTCACCTTCGCCGCCGGCCTGGCCTGCGAAGGTTTGAAACCGGTCGTCGCTATTTACTCTACTTTTTTACAACGCGCTTACGATCAGTTAATCCATGACGTGGCGCTACAAAATCTGGACGTCACCTTCGCACTGGACCGCGCCGGCCTGGTCGGTGCCGATGGCGCCACCCACGCCGGCAATTACGACATCGCCTTTCTGCGTTGCATTCCCAATATGCTCATCATGGCAGCCTCGGACGAAAACGAGTGCCGTCAAATGCTCACCACCGGCTACCATTACCCTGGCCCGGCATCCATCCGCTACCCACGCGGCGCCGGCATTGGTGCCAGCGTAGAAAAAGAACTGACCAGCCTGCCTGTCGGTAAAGGTGAGATCAAGCACAGTGGCCAGCAGATCGCCATCCTGGCGTTCGGTTCTATGGTGCAACCGGCATTAACGGTCGCCAAAAAACTCGACGCCACGCTGGCGAATATGCGTTTCATCAAACCGCTAGACCTTAGCTTACTTAAAGAACTGGCCGCCTCGCATCAGGTATTGGTGACAGTAGAAGAAGGCTGCAGCATGGGCGGCGCCGGGTCAGCCATAGCCGAAGCGATGGCTGAAGCCGGCATCAGCAAACCCCTGCTGATACTGGGCCTGCCTGACAAGTTCATCGATCACGGCGACCCGACGGTCTTGCTAGCACAATGCGGCCTGGATGCGGCCGGAATAGAAGCCTCGATACGCGAGCGTTTCGCTGAGCTGTTCACGACTATCAGTACACCGAAGTTAGCGGCGAATAGTTAGTCAAGCTCATCGGAGACATACCGCTGATAAGGAAACGCCGGCAGTATGACTATTGCCTGAATGGAAAAATGCCACCGGCGGCTCTCGGTGGCATTTTTTATCGGTGATGATATTGATATTTTTTTAGCGCGGTGATGTGAAACTCGACCGCAGTTACCGCGCTAAAGCGGCTACTTAGCGCTACCTGTCGCCTGATTCATCGCTGCCCTACCTTAAGTCCTTCCAGCA
>JBBQNW010000086.1:0-10665 GCA_038330335.1 Burkholderiales bacterium
CTGAGAGCGACGGACCAGTGCCTTTTCACTATCCGGGGAAGTCGCTGGCAGACGATTTTGGTTTGTCGCCGAAGGGTGGAGGTAAGCCTAGATGATTTCTCGTATCGGGCAATTGGTTCGGCAAGTCGCTGCCGATTTAGGCTACGCCACCCGTAGTTTTTTTCTGATTTTATATAATGTCGGCGGTCTGTGGCGCAGGCCTAGGCTGATTACTGATCAGATTCATTTTATCGGTAATTATTCTTTAGTGATTATTGCGGTATCTGGCTTGTTTGTGGGTTTTGTCCTGGGTTATCAAGGTTATTACACCCTGAACCGTTACGGCTCGGAAGAGGCGCTCGGTTTGCTGGTCGCTTTATCGCTGACCCGCGAATTGGGGCCGGTCGTGACGGCATTGTTGTTTGCCGGCCGGGCCGGCACTTCGCTGACGGCTGAAATTGGCCTGATGAAGGCTGGCGAACAGCTAGCAGCCATGGAAATGATGGCGGTTAACCCCTGGCAGCGTGTACTGGCACCGCGTTTTGTTGCCGGCGTGATTTCTTTGCCGATACTGACGGCGATTTTTAACGCCATGGGAGTGATAGGCGGCTATCTGGTCGGCGTTAAACTGATCGGGGTTGACAACGGCTCTTTCTGGTCGCAAATGCAGGCAGGCGTTGATATCTGGCAGGATATCGGGAATGGTGTCATTAAAAGTATCGTGTTTGGTTTTGCCGTCACTTTTGTCGCCCTGTTTCAGGGTTACGAGGCCAGCCCGACCCCGGAAGGCGTCGCCAGAGCCACGACCCGGACCGTGGTGATTTCCTCACTGCTGGTGTTATGGCTGGACTTCTTGCTTACCGCGTGGATGTTTCAATAACAACTGGTGGCAACGGATGGCGACGGACAGCGACGGATGGTGACGGATGGTGAGCGCCGGACATCGGCCAGCACACCGGACGAACAGGTTTCATTGGCGCCGGATGCCACTATCGATCGATGTAATATTAAAAAAATGGCAAACCTCCTTGTTTTCGGAGTTGTTACGCTGTTGTAAAAGGTTCATTATGCAAAAAAAATCATTGGATTTCTGGGTCGGTTTGTTTGTGCTTCTGGGCGCTGCTGCTTTGCTGTTTTTAGCATTAAAGGCGGGCAATATGAGCACGCTGTCTTTCGACCAGACCTATAACGTTATTACCCGGTTTGATAATATTGGCGGCTTAAAGCCGAAAGCGGCAGTAAAGAGTGCCGGTGTGGTAGTCGGACGTGTCAGTGAAATTACTTTCGACGATAAAACGTATCAGGCCACGGTCACCTTACAAATGGAAAATCGTTACAAATTTCCTAAAGATACTTCGGCCAAGATACTCACTGCCGGCTTATTGGGGGAACAATATATAGGCCTTGAGCCAGGCGGCGACACGAATAATCTTGTCGCCGGCGATCGTATTAAAATGACACAATCTGCCGTCGTGCTGGAGAATCTGATCAGTCAATTTCTGTTCAGTAAAGCGGCCGAAGGCAAGGATGAAACCAAATGAACTTACCACTGACAGTATCACCATCGCGCAGCACGATATTTTGCAGCACAACAGCGCGTTCCAAGGCTGCGGCAGCGTCGCGGCTGGCAGGACTATTGCTCTTTAGTGCGTCTTTAGCGGCATGTACTACAGTTAGCAGCATCAAAACGACGGTAGGTACGCTGCAGGCCAGCGCCGGACAAACACTGGAAACGATCAGTGTAAAGACCAGTATCGGCAATAATCCGCGCGATCCTCTGGAGGGCTTTAATCGGGCCATGTTCAGTTTTAACGAGGGTGTTGATCAGGCAGTGTTAAAACCTGTCGCCGAGACTTATCGCTCCGTTTTGCCGTCTTTTTTGCAGACCGCCATAGGCAATTTTTTTGCTAATGCCGGTGATGTCTGGACTGCAGTCAATAATTTGCTACAGGGACGGGTGACTGATGGTGTCAATGACATCATGCGCGTGGCCGTGAATACCACGTTTGGTCTTGGTGGTCTGATTGATATTGCCTCGGCCGGTGGTATGCCTAAGCACAGGGAAGACTTTGGCCAGACGCTGGGTGCCTGGGGTGTCAGATCAGGGCCGTATGTGATGCTGCCATTGTTAGGCGCTTCCACCTTACGTGACACCATTGCCACGCCGGTTGATTTTAAAGGGGATATCTTGATGTCTCAAACCTCTACCGCGGTGAGCAATACCACCACTGTGCTGCGCTTTGTCGATAAGCGTGCCTCGGTGCTCGATGCGAGTAAATTAATTGAAGAGGCGGCTTTGGATAAATATGTGTTTATTCGCGATGCCTATTTGCAACGTCGCGCCAGTCAGGTGAATCCTGAAGCGGATTGAAGGCGTCCTGCTCGATTGCGTCGCGGTAGTGCGCATGCGTTTTTAGTTCCTTGCATGATGTCAACCGCCGAAGGGCTTCAGTGGTTATAGAGATGTGATGATAGAGATGTGATGATAGAAATGTGCTTGTAGAAATATAAATTGATGCGTTTCGATGATCAATATAACAAATAATTTGTAACCGGCGCAGTCAGCGCCACCAGAAAGTTAAAACATGAAATTAATTAGTCAACTATTTTTGTCCCTGTGTCTGAGTGTGAGTTTTGCGGCTGGCAGTTTCGCAGCCAATGAAGCGCCGGATGTGTTGATCAAGCGTCTTAGCCAGGAAATTATCGATATCGCTAAAAACGACAAGGATATTCAGTCGGGCAACCAGAAACGTGTTTACGACTTGGTAGAAAGCAAGATTTTGCCGTATATCGATTTTCCACGGATGACATCTTTGGCTGCCGGTAAAAGCTGGCGTGATGCCAGTGCCGAACAGCAAAAGCAATTAATTAACGAATTTCGCACGCTGCTGGTGTTTACGTACTCCGGTGCCATTTCGCAGATTAAAGATCAACGCATGGAATTTAAGCCTTTCCGTGGTGCGCCGGACGATACTGAGGTGGAAGTGAAAACGCAGGTAATTCAAACCCGTGGCGAACCTTTGCAGCTCAGCTATCGTCTGGAAAAATTGGCAACTGGCTGGAAGATTTACGATATCAATGTCCTGGGTGCCTGGTTAGTCGAAACTTATAAAGGCAGTTTTGCGGCAGAAGTCAGTAAATCCGGCGTCGATGGTTTGATCAAGGTCTTGGTTGAGAAAAACAAGAAGCTCGCCGCTGGCGGGAATGGCAAGACCCCATCTAAATAACCGGAGTTTTTATGTATCTGGCAGATCAGGAACTTAGTTTGCGCAACGCGCTGAGCGTGACGCAGACCGGTCTTGCGGAAATAGCGCGCGGCGAGGGCGATTTTGATCTGTCCGGTGTGACCGTGGCCGACTCTTCGGCGGTGGCGGTGATGCTGGCGTGGCAACGCGCCGCCAATGCAAAGGGTAAAGCCATCGTGTTTCATGGTATCTCAGCCAGTCTGAGCAGCCTGATTGCTTTGTATGGCGTCAGCGATTTTCTGCAAGCCGGTGCCAGCGAGCGACATTGACCGACACCGGCTTTTTGTCAGCAAGACTGCCGTGACAAACTTGTTCAGCAAGCTCAGCAAGACGTCAGTACATGAGTGTAACCACATGCGTTTATTTACCTGAACGCACCAAATTGATAGCAAAGCCTTCAATACCTGCTGATACCTGCTGCCTGAGGATGTGGTCATGAAGCTATGATCCGAGAAAGCGCCCATACGGTAGTTAAAAATCCCCTATAATCGAAGGTTTTCCGCGCTTCTGTGGAAAGTGACCTACTACGCACCAAAGTGCCGATTGCCACATGGCTGCCATACAAATTACCAATGTCGAAAAATCCTACCAGTCTTTGAAGGCGCTTGGCGGCGTTTCATTGTCGATTGAAGAGGGCGAGTTTTTCGGCTTGCTCGGCCCTAACGGTGCCGGCAAAACCACCTTAATTTCCATCATTGCGGGTTTGAACCGGGCCGACGCCGGTAGCGTCACGGTGCAAGGGCATGATGTGGTGACTGATTATCGTGCGGCGCGAAAAAACATTGGTGTGGTGCCGCAAGAGCTGGTGTTTGATCCGTTTTTTACGGTACGCGAGACCTTGCGCATGCAGTCCGGTTATTTCGGGGTGAAGAACAACGATAAGTGGATAGACGAGATCATGGAAAATCTCGACCTGACAAATAAAGCCGATACCAATATGCGGGCCCTGTCCGGCGGCATGAAGCGGCGCGTGCTGGTGGCGCAAGCCTTGGTACATAAACCGCCGGTGATCGTACTCGATGAGCCGACCGCCGGCGTCGATGTCGGCTTGCGTCAGACGCTCTGGAAATTTGTCGCCAGGCTCAATAAAGAAGGCCATACCGTAGTGCTGACCACGCATTATCTGGAAGAGGCGCAAGCCCTGTGCAGCCGTGTGGCGATGCTCAAAGCCGGTAAAGTCGTGGCGCTCGATAGTATGTCGGCGTTAATTCAGCGTATTTCCGGCTCTCAGATAAAACTTAGCCTGGCGCAGGATAATTTACCTGCCAGTCTGCGCAGCTTGCTGATTGAGCACGAAGGCCCGGTAGTCTCAAACAAATATGTACTGCGCGTCACGCATTATTCCGAAGTCGAGCCGATACTTGCGGCCTTGCGTACTTCCGGCTGCGTGATTGATGATTTGCAGTTGCAACAGGCTGACCTGGAAGATGTCTTCCTGCAAATTATGGGGAATGATCAATGAACGGCTTTCAGACACTTTTTTACAAAGAAGTCCTGCGTTTCTGGAAGGTAGCCACGCAAACCATAGCCGCTCCTATCGTGACGGCGTTGTTGTATTTGCTGATTTTTGGTCACGTACTCGATTCGCATGTGCAAGTTTATCCCGGCGTGAAATACACGGCATTTTTAATCCCCGGCCTGGTCATGATGAGTGTCTTGCAAAATGCGTTTGCGAATGCCTCCTCGTCTTTAATTCAATCAAAAATTATTGGCAATCTGGTATTTATTTTGCTGCCGCCCTTATCCCATTGGGAATTATATGGCGGCTATGTACTCGCGGCTATTGTGCGTGGGCTGGCGGTGGGTGGCGGCGTGTTTGTGGCGACCTTCTGGTTTTCTGAATTGCGCTATTCTGCACCTTTGTGGATTATTGTTTTTGCCTTGTTGGGGGCGGCCATGCTCGCCACCATGGGCCTGATCGCCGGTATCTGGGCTGAAAAGTTTGATCAGATGGCGACTTTTCAAAATTTCCTGATCGTGCCGGCAACGTTTTTGTCGGGGGTGTTTTATTCCATCCACTCGTTGCCGCCATTTTGGCAAAATTTATCGCGTTTTAACCCGTTTTTTTATATGATCGACGGCTTTCGCTACGGCTTTTTCGGCCAGTCAGACGTGAATCCCTGGCTCAGCCTCGCTATCGTTATCGCCTTCTTTGTGTTGCTGACGGGCATTGCGGTGCAAATGCTGAAAAGTGGTTACAAGTTGCGGCATTAGTTGCGTCATTAGTTGCGTCACTAGTTATGTCACTAGTTACGGCACTCAGCTAGCAGCATGGCGCTTAGCGCACTGACACTGCCTGATTTATATTCCGATATTTGATTATTTTTGAAAGACAAATCGTGTTCCCTACTCCCGAACAAATTAAAAACTATATTGCTGCCGGTCTTGAATGCACCCATGTCGAAGTCGAAGGCGATGGCCAGCATTTCACTGCCGTCATCGTTTCACCGGCATTTGCCGGCAAACGTTTAATCCAGCGCCATCAGATCGTCTACGCCGCCCTGGGTGACCGTATGCGCGAAGAAATCCATGCGCTGTCGATGAAAACACTGACACCGGAAGAATTCCAATAATTATGGATAAGTTACTGATCACAGGCGGCAATCGCCTGAATGGCGAGATTTATATTTCTGGCGCAAAAAATGCGGCGCTGCCTATCTTGTGTGCCGGTTTGCTCAGCGCTGACGATGTGGTATTGCATAACGTTCCGGCGTTACAAGACGTCTCGACCATGCTGAAGTTATTACGCCAGATGGGTCTGGCGGTGACGCAGGAAAACGGCGTGGTCACACTCAATGGCAGCAATATTGATAAGCTCGAAGCCCCGTACGACCTGGTAAAAACCATGCGCGCCTCGATCCTGGTATTGGGCCCCTTGCTGGCACGCTTTGGCGAGGCCAGGGTGTCCTTGCCGGGCGGTTGCGCGATTGGTTCGCGCCCGGTCGATCAGCATATCCGCGGTTTGCAGGCGATGGGTGCTGAGATCACTATTGAGGCCGGTTATATCCATGCCAAGGCCAAGCGACTGAAAGGCACGCGCGTGGTGACCGATATGATCACCGTGACAGGTACCGAAAATCTGTTGATGGCGGCTACTCTGGCCGATGGCGAAACCGTGCTGGAAAATGCGGCGCGTGAGCCTGAAGTGACAGATCTGGCACATTTGCTGGTCGCCATGGGTGCCAAAATTCAGGGCATAGGTACTGACAGACTGGTGATTCAGGGCGTAGAGCGCTTGCATGGCGCAACTCACGCTGTCATCGCCGACCGGATCGAGACGGCTACCTTCTTATGTGCGGTGGCGGCCACCGGTGGTGACATTACGCTGAAAAATACCCGCAGTGACATTCTGGATGTCGCCATCGATAAATTGCGTGAGGCCGGTGTGATACTGACCAGCGGTCCGGATTGGATCCGTGCGCAGATGGGGGGGCGGCCGAAAGCTGTGAGTTTTCGCACCACCGAATATCCGGGTTTTCCGACCGATATGCAGGCGCAGTTTATGGCGCTCGATTGTATCGCTCAGGGTGCCAGTCGGGTGACGGAAACCATTTTTGAAAACCGTTTCATGCACGTGCAAGAGATGAACCGCCTCGGTGCACACATTGAAATTGATGGACATACCGCGATCGTCAACGGCGTGGAAAAACTGGTTGGCGCGCCAGTGATGGCAACCGATTTGCGTGCATCAGCATCCTTAGTGATCGCTGCGCTGGCGGCCGAGGGGGAAACCCTGATCGACAGAATTTATCATCTGGACCGTGGTTACGATCAGATGGAAGTGAAACTGTCCGGTGTCGGTGCCCAAATAAAACGAGTGAACTAAGCCACTATCATGAATCAACAAATCAACCCGCAAGCGAATCAACAGCTGACTTTAGCCCTGTCTAAGGGGCGCATTTTTGAAGAGACCTTGCCGCTACTCGAGGCGGCCGGTATTCGCGTTACCGAAGACCCGGAAACCTCCCGCAAGCTGATCCTGGCAACCGATGATCTGGCGGTACGCGTCATTATCGTACGCGCCTCGGATGTGCCGACTTATGTGCAATATGGTGCAGCCGATTTCGGCGTGGCCGGCAAGGATGTCTTGTACGAGCATGGCGGTGCCGGCTTGTATCAGCCGATTGATCTTAATATCGCCAAATGCAGAATGTCGGTCGCGGTTTCGGTCGGTTTTGATTACGCTACCGCAGTCCGCCATGGTGCGCGTTTGCGGGTCGCCACCAAGTACACCGAAATCGCCCGTGAGCATTTCGCCAGCAAAGGCGTGCATGTGGATTTGATTAAGCTCTATGGCTCCATGGAACTGGCACCGCTGGTCGGCTTGTCAGATGCGATTGTCGATCTGGTCAGCACCGGTAACACGCTCAAGGCCAACAATCTGGTGGAAGTAGAACACATCATGGAAATTTCCTCGCGTCTGGTGGTCAACCAGGCCGCGTTGAAACTCAAGCGTGAGCGTCTGCAGCCGATTCTTGAAGCCTTTGAGCGTGCTGCAAAAGCAGCCTAAGCAGTGTAAGCTGATTGGCCAGCGTGCGGCGTCACGCTACCCTTAAGTGTCTGAGTGCAAGCGTCGCCAAAGTAAAACTTCGAAAGTGTTGATTATGTCTGAACTGATTTCCCGGCTCGATGCGAGTCAAGTCGATTTTTCTGCCAAACTCACCAGCTTGCTGGCATTTGAAGCCAGCGCAGACGAGGCGATCGATCGCAGCGTCGCACAGATACTGGCCGATGTGAAAGAGCGTGGCGATGCCGCCGTTCTGGAAGCGAGTAATCGCTTTGACCGCCTCAATGCTAACAGCATTGCCGAGTTGGAAATTAGTCAGGCTGAGCTACAGGCGGCGTTGGTTTCATTGGCGCCGGCACGTCGCGCCGCTTTAGAAGCGGCCGCTGACAGAGTCCGTGCCTACCACGAAAGACAGAAGGCAGAATGCGGTTCTGCCGGCTTTAGCTACACCGAAGCCGATGGCACTGTGCTGGGACAAAAAGTCACCCCCCTAGACCGCGTTGGCATCTATGTGCCTGGCGGAAAAGCCGCGTATCCGTCCTCAGTGTTGATGAATGCGATTCCTGCCAAAGTGGCAGGGGTGCAAGAAGTGATCATGGTGGTGCCGACTCCTGATGGCGTGAAAAACTCTCTGGTGCTAGCCGCTGCCGCGATTGCCGGTGTCGATCGCGTGTTTACCATAGGCGGAGCGCAAGCCGTTGCCGCGCTGGCCTATGGCACTAAAACCATTCCTGCTGTTGATAAAATTGTCGGCCCTGGCAATGCCTACGTCGCCGCCGCCAAACGGCGTGTGTTTGGCACGGTCGGCATAGATATGATCGCCGGCCCCTCAGAAATTCTGATCATTTGCGATGGCACTACCGATCCGGACTGGGTCGCGATGGATTTGTTTTCTCAGGCCGAGCATGATGAACTGGCGCAATCTATCTTGCTGTGTCCGGACGCCGCCTATCTGGACGCAGTCAGTGCCAGCATCGCCAGACTGCTCGATGGTATGCCGCGCAAGGACATCATCCGCACCTCGCTGGCCAATCGCGGTGCCTTGATTAAAGTGGCAACGATGCAGCAAGCCTGCGACATTGCCAACCATATCGCGGCCGAGCATTTAGAAATTTCTGCCGAAAATCCACAGCAATGGGCTGACCAGATTCGCCATGCCGGTGCCATGTTTTTGGGCCGGTATTCTTCCGAAGCACTGGGCGATTATTGTGCCGGACCGAATCATGTGCTGCCGACCTCGCGCACCGCGCGTTTCTCGTCGCCACTGGGGGTCTATGATTTCCAAAAACGTTCGTCGATGATTTATGTCAGCCAGCAGGGCGCGCAGAGCCTGGGCAGCATTGCCGCAGAGCTGGCGTATGGTGAAGGTTTGCAAGCGCATGCCCGCAGTGCAGAGTATCGCTTAAAGGGCGAGTAAGTCTGGCAGACGCTATTTGTGCATGGTGCATGGTGCATGGATGCCGGGTGACGTCAAGTTGGCGTCTTGAACTCAGCTGATCGTGAATGATCCGGGAATATTTTTAGTCTGATATTTACACAAGGCTATTGCACGCAAAGGCGTATCAATGAATAGCTATATCAATAAAATTTTCAACGAAGATGTTTTATTGGGTTTAGATCGAATTCCGGACCAGAGTATCGATTTGATTCTGACCGATCCGCCATACGGATTAGGCAAGGATTACGGGAATGATTCCGATAAGCAGGCTGCCGCCGATTATCTGCGATGGACCGAGCGTTGGATTGATGCGGTGCTGCCTAAGCTGAAACCGACCGGCTCCTTGTATATTTTTTTAACCTGGCGCTATTCGCCAGAAATTTTCGTCATGCTCAAGCAGCGCATGACGATGCTCAACGAAATTATCTGGGATCGCCGCGTCCCGTCTATGGGGGGGAGTACCCGGAGTTTTAGTTCGGTGCACGACACCATCGGTTTTTTTGCCAAAGCCAAGGGGCATTACTTTGATCTTGATGCAGTTCGAATACCGTATGACGCCGCCACCAAGAAAGCCCGCTCGCGCTCCATTTTTGTCGGCGCTAAATGGCTGGAGCTCGGTTACAACCCTAAGGATGTCTGGAGTATCTCGCGCGTGCACAAAGAGAATCCCGAGCGCGTAGCTCATCCTACGCAAAAGCCTTTGGAAATGATACAAAGAATGGTGCTGGCCTCCTGTCCGCCAGGGGGGCTTATTCTCGATCCGTTTATGGGCAGTGGTACCACGGCAATTGCGGCCAAACGGTGTGGCAGAGATTTTGTCGGATTTGAACTGAACCCTGATTACTGCGCCATTATCCATGATCGCTTGGCATCGCCGGAGGCGATCAGTACGGGGCAGAGTAATCAGCCGACCGAACCCATACGCGCTAAAATTACCATCGTGGTAAAGGGCAAGCGCGCTAGGAAAAGTCTGAAAAAGACGCAAGTTTTGACGCCAGTGAAAGCCAAACGTGGCAGAAAACCGGCAACAACAGCCGAGCCCGTGGTGCCTGATCTGGCCAGCGAAGTGACTCAGTAGCGACTCAGTAGCGGCTCAGTAGCGAATCTGATTATGGTATTCGCGTAGTTAATGCTGGTGTTGTCGCTAAGCTCGTCACCGCTGATGCCCGCGGGTCTGCGCTGGTGGCGGTGTTAATTTAATGGTAGAAAGAAATATGTCTTTGATAGCAAACATTATCCGACCTGAAATTCTTGCTTTGTCGGCTTATCATGTGCCCGATTCATCCGGTTTTGTGAAACTCGATGCCATGGAAAACCCCTACACGCTGTCGGCATCAATGCAACAGGCGCTGGCGCAACGCTTGGCGCAGGTGGATCTGAATCGCTACCCGGTGCCCAGCTACACGGCCTTAAAGACGGCAATCAAACAGCAGTTCGGCGTCCCGGCAGGCTACGAGGTGGTACTGGGTAATGGTTCTGATGAATTGATTGCGATG
>JBBQNW010000087.1:0-10630 GCA_038330335.1 Burkholderiales bacterium
CCGTAAAGGGATGGATCTGTACTTCCAGCGGCATGACGGGCAAGCCGTTGCTTGTGATGATTTTCGTGCTGCCATGGCAGACTCCAGCGGGCGCGACCTGACCCAGTTTGAGCGTTGGTATAGCCAGGCCGGCACTCCGCATATCAAGGTGAAAACGAGCTATGACGCTGTGGCCAAAATTTACGAAGTCAGCCTGACACAATCTTGTCCGGCGAGTCCCGGGCAAAGTAAAAAATTACCGTTCCATATTCCGGTCGCGCTGGGCTTGCTTGATGCCCAGGGTAAGGACCTGCCTTTGCAACTGGAAGGACAGCCAGCATCGTCTGCCACCACGCTGGTGCTGGAGCTGACCAAGGCCAGCCAGAGTTTCCGGTTTATTGGTATCGCGCAGCAGCCTACGCCGTCGATCTTGCGTAATTTTTCTGCCCCGGTAGTACTTGACTACGATTACAGCGACGAAGAACTGGGCCATTTGTTAGCCAATGACAGCGATCCTTTTAATCGATGGGAAGCCGGCCAGCGTCTGGCAATGCGCCGTCTGATCAAGCTCACGAGCGCGGTGCAAAAAGGCGAGGTGTTGGAACTCGATGCGATGTTTATTAACGCTTTGCGCGCAACACTGAACGACACGTACCTCGATCCGTCCTTCCGTGAGGTGGTGCTGACACTTCCGTCCGAGGCGATGATCGCGGAACAGTGTAAGGTAGTGGATCCGCAAAGCATACACACCGCACGGCAGTTTATGCGCGCCACCCTGACGCAGCACTTGAAAGCCGATTTGCTGAGTGCTTATGAAGACAATCTGACGCCGGGCAAATATAGCCCGGATGCAGTCTCGGCCGCCAGACGCGCTTTAAAGAACGTGGCGCTGTCCTACTTACTGGAATGGCCGGACGATGCGACGTTTGATCTGGCCAAAACACAGTTTGACGAAGCCGAAAATATGACCGACAGAATGGCTGCATTGACTGCGCTGAGTAATTTTTCCGGCGCTGCCAGGAACGCCAGACTGGCAGCCCAGTCTTTACAGCAATTTTATAAGACCTTCAAAAAAGAAGCCCTGGTGATTGATAAATGGTTTATGTTGCAGGCCACTGCGCGTACCACCGATGTGGCTAAAGTGCGTGAGTTAATGGCGCATCCTGCTTTTACTTTGACCAATCCTAACCGTGCCCGTAGTCTGATTTTTAGCTTTTGCAATGCCAATCCATCGCGTTTCCATGCCGCCGATGGTAGCGGTTATGTTTTGTGGGCCGAGGTGGTCATTGCTTTGAATAAACTTAACCCGCAAGTGGCGGCAAGGTTGGCGCGGAGTATGGATAGATGGAAAAAATACCCGACGCACTTGCAGGTCCACATGAAAGCCGCATTGCAAAAAGTGGCCGATAGCAAGAAATTATCTAAAGATGTACTGGAAGTCGTTAGCAAGGCATTGGCTTCCTGATAAGGCTAAGTAGTATCTGTTGTCGCCGCTAGCTGTTGCCGGCGGCAGCGCAATGGATGCTGCTTGCTTAGTCAGTTTAACAATAAGCTTATCGGTTGATTCTCAATTAATTTTTAATCGAATGCGCTCAATAAGATCACAAGGAAAAACATGAAACGAGTCAGTCTGACGCAACATCTGGTGGAAGAGCAGCGCTTGAACAACACGATACCGGCGGAATTGCGCCTGTTAATCGAGGTTGTGGCGCGCGCCTGCAAAACCATCAGCCATGCCGTGGGTAAAGGCGCGCTGGGTGAAGTGCTTGGCACGGCGGACACGGAAAACGTTCAGGGCGAAGTACAAAAGAAACTCGATATCTTGTCGAACGAAATTTTGCTGGAAGCCAATGAGTGGGGCGGTCATCTGGCGGCGATGGCATCGGAGGAAATGGAAAGCATACATCTCATTCCCAATCGCTACCCGATGGGCGAATACATGCTGCTGTTTGATCCATTAGATGGCTCTAGCAATATCGACGTCAACGTCTCTATCGGAACGATCTTTTCGGTTCTCAAAGCACGCGACGGCATGGATGCGCCGACCGAGCAAGATTTCATGCAGGCCGGCAGTCGTCAAGTGGCGGCCGGGTATGCCGTCTACGGTCCGCAAACGATGCTGGTGTTGACGACAGGGCATGGCGTCAACTGCTTTACGCTGGACCGCGAAATGGGCTCCTGGGTACTTACGCAGCGCAATATGCGTATTCCTGAAGATACACAGGAGTTTGCCATTAACAGTTCCAACGCGCGCCACTGGCACCCGCCGGTGACGCGTTATGTGAATGAGATGTTGGCAGGAAAAACTGGCCCCCTGGGCAAAGATTTCAATATGCGCTGGATTGCTTCCATGGTGGCTGACGTCCATCGTATTTTGAATCGCGGTG
This sequence comes from Burkholderiales bacterium, assembly GCA_038330335.1. Taxonomy (GTDB): domain Bacteria; phylum Pseudomonadota; class Gammaproteobacteria; order Burkholderiales; family Burkholderiaceae_D; genus Undibacterium. The sequence continues at coordinate 2,367 of JBBQNW010000087.1, forward strand.
GTATTTTTATGTACCCGGCCGATGCGCGTGATCCGGACAAGCTAGGCAAGCTGCGTTTGATGTATGAAGCCAACCCGATGTCTATGATTATTGAGCAGGCTGGCGGTGCAGCAACCGATGGTCAGCAGCGTATGCTCGATATCCAGCCGACCAAGCTGCATCAGCGTGTGCCGGTCTTTCTTGGTTCCAAAAATGAAGTGGAACGCGTGACCCGCTATCATCAGGAGTAATCTTATGGGTAGCAAACAGGAATAGCGCTGACAGAAAACGCGCCAGCCAAAAAACCGCGATACTGGATGTTCCGCGGTTTTTTTATGCGCTATTGAGACTTAAAAAGTATTAATGTCGATGATATTTCCTATTTGACATATAACTCAAACCAAGGCACTCTGCTTCAGTGCTATTTTTTGCTCAATCTATCAGGAGTGTTGTCATGCCAGTTTACCGTTCCCGCACTACCACCCACGGCCGCAATATGGCTGGCGCGCGCGCTTTATGGCGTGCTACCGGTATGAAAGATGGCGATTTCGACAAGCCTATCATCGCGGTGGTGAATTCTTTTACCCAGTTCGTACCGGGTCATGTCCATCTGAAAGATTTAGGCCAGATGGTTGCGCGTGAAATTGAAGCTGCTGGCGGCGTAGCCAAAGAATTTAACACCATTGCTGTCGATGACGGCATTGCCATGGGGCACGGCGGTATGTTGTACTCGCTGCCTTCGCGCGAATTGATCGCCGACTCGGTGGAGTATATGGTCAATGCACATTGCGCCGATGCCATGGTGTGTATCTCCAATTGCGACAAAATTACCCCTGGTATGTTGATGGCGGCCATGCGTTTGAATATACCGGTGGTGTTTGTGTCAGGTGGTCCGATGGAAGCGGGCAAGGTGCTGGAAACCCTGCATCCGAAACAAACAGGTATTCAAAAAATCATGAAGATCGATCTGGTCGATGCCATGATTAAAGCCGGTGACAGCAGCGTCTCAGATGAAGAAATCGGGCGTATTGAACGTTCTGCTTGCCCAACCTGCGGTTCTTGTTCCGGGATGTTCACGGCGAACTCCATGAATTGCCTGACGGAAGCCTTGGGCTTGGCTTTGCCGGGTAACGGCACGATCCTGGCAACCCATGCCGACCGCAAAGAATTGTTTTTGCGCGCAGGGCGCCTGATTGTTGATCTGGCTAAACGTCATTACGAACAAGATGATTATTCTGTCTTGCCGCGTTCGATCGCCACCAAAGCCGCTTTTGAAAATGCCATGGCGCTGGACGTCGCGATGGGTGGCTCTACCAATACGGTGTTGCACATGCTGGCTGCGGCGCATGAGGCCGGCGTCGATTTTAAAATGGCTGACATCGACCGAATCTCGCGCAAGGTTCCCTGCCTGTGCAAGGTGGCCCCGATGACAGATAAATACCATATTGAAGACGTGCACCGTGCCGGTGGCATTGTTGCCATCCTTGGCGAACTGGCACGTGGTGGCTTATTGGATACCTCGCTACCGACCGTACACAGCGCAAGCATGGCAGCGTCGATCGCGCAAAACGATATCATGGTCAGCGATAATGCCGCCGTGCACAAGTTGTTTAGTGCTGCACCGGGTGGCGTGCCGACGCAAACGGCATTTTCACAAGAGCAGCGCTTTGATAGTCTTGACATGGATAGAGCCGAAGGTTGTATTCGCGATAAAGCTCATGCCTATTCCGAAGACGGCGGCCTTGCAGTGTTATACGGAAATCTGGCCGAAAAAGGCTGTATCGTCAAAACTGCTGGCGTAGATGAAAGTATTCTTAAATTCACTGGCAAGGCAAGAGTATTTGAAAGCCAGGATGATGCGGTTGAGGCCATCCTGGGTGATGCGGTGCATGAGGGCGATGTCGTTATCATTCGCTACGAAGGGCCGAAAGGCGGGCCAGGCATGCAAGAAATGCTGTATCCGACCTCGTATATCAAATCCAAGGGCCTCGGTAAGGCTTGTGCTTTATTCACCGATGGGCGTTTCTCGGGTGGTTCGTCTGGCCTGGTAATTGGTCATGCCTCGCCGGAAGCGGCCGAAGGTGGTGCGATTGGCCTGGTTGAAGAGGGTGACATGATCGAGATCGATATTCCGGCACGTCGCATGCATTTAAAAATCAGCGATGCCGATCTGGCACAGCGCCGGGTCGCAATGGAAGCCAAGGGCGATCTTGCCTGGAAGCCTGTGCATCGTGAACGTTACGTGTCGCAAGCCTTACAAGCGTATGCCGCCCTGGCGACTTCGGCTGACCGCACCGCGGTCAGGGATATTTCACAATTGAAACGCTAATATCTGGCGCTAAGACTTGACGCTGGAATAGCAAGAGACACAGCGTAGAGCATTTGCTTTACGCTGTGTCTTTTTGCTTTCCTGACCGGGTTTTTTGTCGCCTTGCATTTTGGCATGCCGCCCATAAATACATGAAATAGAACGCTCGTCTGTATACTTTGGCGACGACTAAGCTGTGCTGGTTTATACTTTGTCTGTAGCGTATCAACTAGCGGCGAACACTATAACAAGCAAGAAAATTTTTACAAAAAAATTGACCAAGTTTTTTTGAAGTTTTATGTAAGTTTCAAATCAAAAAAGAATCCGTGAGAATTGTTATGCCTAGTAAGGACCTGACCGCAAGTACCGAAGATCAATTATTAGACTACGTGACCTCGTGTAAGCTGCCGACGACGTGGGCCATTTTCCAGATGCATGCTTTTGTCGAGCATGCCACCGGTAAAGAGCACATTGCCTTGACTTTAGGCGATGTCGCCGATGGTCAGCCTGTGTTGACGCGACTGCATTCAGAATGCCTGACGGGGGATGCCTTGTTTAGCCAGCGCTGTGATTGCGGACCGCAATTAGAGTTGGCGATGCAAAAAATTGCGCAAGAAGGCCGTGGTGTTTTATTGTATTTACGTCAAGAGGGTCGTGGTATTGGCCTGGTAAATAAAGTCCATGCTTACCGCCTGCAAGATGAAGGTGCGGATACCGTTGAAGCCAATCAGCAATTAGGTTTTGCTGCCGATTTGCGTAATTACAGTTTATGCGAACCGATGCTTAAGCATCTTGGTATCAGTACGATTCGTCTGATGACGAACAATCCCCGCAAGATTGCGGCGATGGAAGGTATGCAGATCAAGGTGGAAGAGCATATTCCCCTGATTGTTGAGCGTAATCCATTCAACGAGCGGTATTTAAATACCAAGATCAGCAAGTTGGGTCATATGATGCAACCCGATTTATAGGTATTATTGCAATATTGGAAGCGAGTCAGAGCATTGAGTGTAGGTAGCGAGTGTGATTGTCTACCTGAACTCATCTTTGAGCATGGAATAATATTCCAGATCGACAAAGTGCTCTCCTCGCCGCTCGCATTGCCTACGCGTGCCTTCAAAGCTAAACCCCAGCTTTCGTAACAGGCTGCTACTGCCAATATTTTCCGGTTCGACTTCGGCCTCTACCCGATGGATATCCAGATGCGCAAACGCATACGCCAGGATGGCGGGTAGACATTCTTGCAAGACAGCCTTGCCCCAACATTCCGGATGCAGCCAGTAACCCAGATCGGTGTTCTGGTTGTCTTTATTTCTATCGTAAAAGCCACAAGTTCCGAGTAAGCCGGTAGGATTTTCTCTGTCACTAATCGCCCACCATATGCCACTTTCTTGCTCGACGATATCGCGATACCACTTCATTTGCTCTTGTGTTTCGTCTGGCTCAGCATAAGAAACGCCATACCAGGCAGTGACATCCGGATTTGATAAGCCTCTGAAAATTTCAGTAATGTCAGTCGGTATGATTTGTCGCAATAAAAAATGGCGGGTAGATAAGACCGGAAAATTGGATGCGTTGGACATACGGGTAAAGTGAAAAGTAGTCGCGGGGCTTGGCCATGGCACCAATAAAAACATGCTGCAGCCCGGTGATATTTTACGCGCTTATCTTGGTACTGACGCTCACTGAGCTCAACTTACGCCCACTCACTTATTGAACCCGGTGAAAAATCCGCTGCGTACAGCGTATCTGCCCCTGACGCAGGCGGCCGGTCAACCCAGGGTAATTTGATGACATGCCAACGTGCCTTAATTTCCGGCTTGTTTTGTTTAGCGATTGATAAACGCGGTGTCCCAAGTCGCACGGGGCGTCGAGATTTGCAAAAAGCGTTCATTTTCGCTTTGAATATCGGTAATTTCTTTAATGATTTCTGGTGGAAATCCAGCACGTTCTACACCGCGATCTTGCAGAAATAAAGTGTCGAGGTATTTTTTTAAGTGTTTTGGCTCGCTAGAGAACAGACAAATACGCTGCCAGACATGAGGATAGCGTGTCTTGGTATAGCCATTTGGCGCCAGTTTTTCTAGCGACGCGACGGAAAGACCCATAATATTGCCAGGTTCAGGATCTGCCTGATACATCACTTGAACGGTATCAAGTTTCTTGGCGTCTTCTACATAGGAGGTGCGGATGATGGTGCTGGCGGCGATATCCGGTTTTGGTGACGCCAGCGATGAGAATGGCGCCAGCGTTCTAAGAATCTGCTCATACGACGGAAGAGCTTGTCGGCCCCAGCGTATGCTTTTGATCCCGGCGCTTTTAAGACAATCTGCATTGGAAATCTCATTCTCATCGACTGCCGGCTGATGGTTAATTTCAACCACACATAACAAGCCAAGGCTGGCGTCAAAAATGGCGTAATCGACTTTGCGTCCCTGGAGTAGTTGCAGATCCACTAATCTTTGCTTCTGATTAATGCTGTGTGGTTCCATCAGGGAAGACAGTTCCACATGCGGAAATATATAGCAATTGGGTAATGCACGTCGCAAACGACCGAAGAAAATTTCATCTTCGTGCAAGAAGAAGCGCTTTTCTTCGTAAACCGGAATACTCGGTTTGTTTTTCTTTAGGAAACCAGAAAACATGACAGTGCTCAATAAAAGTGAAATGACAAAAAGCAAATGTCACTCATCATGGTCATACATGATGAGCGATTATGACAAGTGTGTATTTTTTTTATTTCAAAAGCAAGTAGGCACACGATGGTGTTGTACAGAGATCTTATTGTTGCTTTTTTTGAAATTTAACTGCTTATTTTACAGGTAAACCTACAGGTAAAATAATCGCTTGAAGTTAAATAACAATAATGCATCAAATTAATTTTTTCTGTGATCTGCTTTTGACAAATTGCATCTCATCAAGCTTACCTTGTCATTATTTTCTTACTCAATCAGTATTCGCCCATATAGTCACGCTTGCCAAGTTCTACGCCGTGGTGGCGCAGGATGTCATAACTGGTGGTGACATGGAAAAAAAACTGCGGTAATCCATAACTGAGCAGGTAGGCTTGCCCGAGCATTTTTCTTTCTTTTGGTGTGCCTGGGCGTAAGATAATTTCACGTACGGCGCTCTGGTCAAATTGCGCCGGTGCCAGGCTCTCGATGAATGTCAGTGTTTTCGTGAGCCGTTCCCGCAAATCTGCGAAACCGATTTCACTATCTTCATACTCCGGCACAATAACGCCAGCCAGCCTTGCCGATACACCTTTGGCAAAATCAGCGGCGATCTGGACTTGCCGGATCAGCGGGAACATGTCGGGAAACAGACGCGCTTGCAAGAAAACATTCGCGTCAATTTTTTTCGCTGCGGCATGTTCTTCGGCTTTGTTCAATATCGTTTGCAGGGCGTTAAGCATTTGTTTAAAGACAGGAACCGAGGTGGCATACATAGGCTGATTCATAAAATTCTTTCACGTAAATAAGCTTTGATTATAAAGGGGAGTCGAATATGACGTATTGGCGATGATTTTTCTGTCTGTCTGATTGCAAGCAGGCGAATTACATCCGATGATAATTTCTTAATGTTCAGTTATCGTTATAACGTACTGAGGATTACCGGATATTACGCCAATGGGGGAAGTGGGACTTGCGGATGACGGCGTCGCTGTCCGTCATTGACGGTGATGGAGGGGCTTATTTTATTAGGCAGCACTAAGTACACCAGTGGCTACACTAAGTCACGACAGAAGCTCAGGCCAGAACACCTTATCGTATCCTGGCCTGAGGCCGTGCTTCTGCTTCTACTTTTACTTATTCGAAATGAGGAAACGCGTAGCCTTCGACGGTGGCCGCCGCCAGCAGGGTTGCCAGATAAGCGTGGTTGGCTTTACGGCCAGTCATGTCGGTCAGGAATTCTTTGAGTCTTTCCTTAACTTCGTCGAAACTGACCAGATCGCCACCTGTGCGTTCAGTTACCTGGATGATGTGGTAGCCGAATTGAGTTTCGATCAGCTCTGGTGCAATCTCGCCCGGTGCGGTGCTGAAGACCGCTGTTTCAAATTCAGGCACCATTTGTCCACGACCAAACTGACCTAAGGAGCCACCCTCCTGGCCAGACGGGCAGGTGGAGTGTTCGCGCGCCAGTGCTGCAAAGTGTGTTGGATTTTCTTGTACTTGCGCCAGAATGCCTTCAGCTTTGGCTTTGATCAGGCTAGCGCTCGTGTCATCCTTTATCGAGAATAAAATATGGCTGGCAGCGGCCATTTCACCCTGTTGGAAACTGGCCGGATTGTCTTCGTAAAAAGCGCGGCAGGCAGCTTCGTCGGCTTCCTCGATATGTACTTTTTGATCGAGCAGGGCGCCGATGGTTTCTTCTTCATCGCTGGCGCTGATGCCTGACTTTGCTGCTTCTTCCAGCATTAATTGACGCAGTATGAGTTCTTGAATGGCACCGTCACGCAGCTCTTCGCCATCGGGATGTCCTGCTGCTTTTGCCAGATTGATTTCAGCGGCAATGCTTGCCTCGGTAATTTCTGTGCCGTTAACGCGAATAACCATGAGAGTTGTCCTATCTATGAAATGATGTCGATACTGCAAATAATGTGGTGATGAAACTGAGAGCTGACATCGCCGGTGTCAATGTTGAAATTCAGTTTTTAAAAAAGCGAAGTGTAAATAGAGCTTGAAAATAAAGTTTGAAAATAAAGCTGGAAACCGCCGTGTCAACACTAAGTTTGAAGAACTATGAAAATTCAGTACAGGCAAAATATCGCTCTCAATTATGGGCAAACATGTCTTTATCAAGAGGGAGTTCGCCCAGATATGGCCGGGATTACTTGTTTTTTAGAGCGAAGTCCTGGTTCGCGGGGTAAAGTAACCCGCAAAAATGACATGATGTTGACAATCCGTATTGACAATTAGTATTGACAATGCGCTCAGTCGACGATTCTGCGATTCTGAATGTTCATTCCGTCGCCTGAGTGTCGTTACCCAGCGCCGCTTCTAGTGCGGCGCTTAATTCGGCAATTTTCGTCTTTAACTCCTGGTTTTCCGTTTCCAGTGCTGCTATATTTTGATGCCACTCAGGTGACTCGTGTGAATCATGTGACGGCTTGGCCTGATGTGACTCATCCGTTGTGGCGATAGCTTTGTCGCTGACAATTTTATTACCATTCTGATTTGCTGAACGCATCTCGCGCACTTGCTTTGCTGCTTGCTGTAATTCTTTCCTGCCGCCCGCCACGGCCGCTATCTGCTGCGCGCTGGGCAGCGAGGCCACAGTGGCTGCTGCGTTGATTGAAATTGTTCCCGAGCGAACCGCTTCGACCAGTTCCGGAGTCGCCGCACGTTGAATTTTTTCAATTTGGGTAATGGTGTTACTGCTAATTCCTGCTACTTTGGCGACGTCTTCACGCGTCTGCATCGGACTTGGCGCCGCGCTCTGGTCGCTGCCATCATCAGTGCCGGGCTTCGCGGAAACCGGCTCTTCGTTGTGTATCCGTCTTGCGGAAACGATTTCTTTTTTTCGTAAGGCCAACACCCCACGTTGGAAATCGGACACGCTGCGTCTGGCCAGATGATTGTCTATCATCCATAGCATGACGTCTTCCATGCTGGAAAAGCGGGTATTTTGTACGGTGTGAAACGGCAGTCCGTGTTGTTGGCAGATCGCGTAGCGGTTATGTCCATCGATCAGAACTTCACCCCATAATACCAGTGCGTCGCGGCAACCTTCGGCCAGAATGCTGCGTTCTAATGCCTGATACTCATTGACGGTTAAGGGGTCGATGTACGCACGCAGCGCTTCATTAATCGTAATATTCATAGCTCGATAAGTTGGGTTGGGGCATGATTGCTGCATAGCCTGCAGTATGCTGTCTGCGCTAGGGCGCGCAATTTTAAGTGCGCTATCCTAACGACAGGAGCCGGCGGATGCAAGCAAGTTAGCAATCAATGGCAATTTGAAAAAGACGCGGAGT